>JACQLI010000063.1 GCA_016204125.1 Candidatus Omnitrophota bacterium | reverse complement strand
TGGGACGGAAATCATTAAAGAAGCAGGCGGGCTTCATAAATTCATGGGATGGTCGGGTCCGATTTTGACTGATTCAGGAGGTTATCAGGTTTTCTCTCTTAGCAGGCTTCGAAAAATCACCGACGAAGGGGTACGGTTTCAATCTCATTTTGACGGCAATGAAATTTTCTTAACCCCTGAAAAAGTTGTCGAGATTCAAGAGGATTTAGGGAGTGACATTGCCATGGTTTTGGACGAATGCCCGCCTCCCACCAAAGACAAGAAGCGGATCAAGGATTCGCTTGATTTGACCGTTAAATGGGCGAAGCGGGCTAAGGCGCATCATAAGCGCGAAGACCAGGCACTCTTTGGGATCATTCAAGGCGGGATTTTCAAAGACTTACGTCAGGAGTCATTAGAAAAGACGATGGAACTCAATTTTGACGGGCTTGCCCTTGGCGGCCTTTTCGTAGGGGAGGATAGAGAAGAGACGATTAAGATTCTCGAAGAAATAACTCCTACCATGCCGTCTGACCGGCCCCGATACGCGATGGGAGCGGGCACGCCTCTGGAACTTTTGGAAGCTATTTCTTGCGGCATCGACCTTTTCGATTGCGTGAATCCTACCCGTTACGGAAGAAACGGCAGCGCCTTCACCTCAAAAGGGCTTGTCGTGATTCGAAACGGGAAGTACAATCGGGACTTTAAGCCGATTGATGAAACTTGCTCTTGTTACACATGCGAGAATTTCTCAAGGAGTTATTTGAGGCATCTTTTCAATTGCGACGAAATGCTGGGTCCTCAGCTCGTTTCTCTGCACAATGTGTTCTTCTTTCTCAATTTTATGAAAGAAATACGCACCCAGATTGAAAAGGGGACGTTCGAATCCTTCAAGAATAGCTTTACGAAACAATTTGACCGAAATCACCGATAATTAAGTAAGGAGTTATCCATGCCGACAGCACAGTCCAATCCGATTCTATCGTTCCTTCCTCTCATCGTTATGTTTGTGGTCTTTTACTTTCTTTTGATTAGGCCGCAACAGAAACAACAAAAGGCGCTTCAAGCGACGGTCCAGAATCTCAAAAAAGGTGACAAGATTGTAACAAGCGGCGGCATTATCGGGATTATCGCTGGGATTCAAGATGACTACGTGGTGATTAAAGTGGGCGACAGTGACACCAAACTCGAAATTCTAAAAAGCGCAATCTCTGGAAAAAGAGAGTAAGGAAGATGGATAAATATTATAAGTGGAAAGTCCTCCTTATTATTGCCGTCATCGCCTTTTCTATCTGGCGTGTTTATCCTCCTCAAGAGAAGATTCATCTCGGTCTTGATCTGCAAGGTGGGATGCAGATTCTTCTCAGAGTGGAGCTTGATAAAATTCCTGCTGATGCCCGCGAAGATGCAACCAATCGAGTCGTTGAAATCATCCGCAATCGAATCGATGAATTTGGAGTTCGTGAGCCTGTCATTACCAAACAGGCCAAAGATCTTGTTGTTGTCCAATTGCCAGGAATTACGGATCGTGAGAGAGCAAAAGAAATTGTCGGTAAGACAGCCCACCTCGAATTCAAACTAGTCTCCGACGACGTCAAGCTTATTTCCCAAGCCGAAGCGGCCATGGCCCATGCTGCAGGAACAGTTGCGCCTCCTCCAATTCCTACGGTCCAACCAGAACCAGAGACAGAACCAAAGGCAGAAGCAGAAACGCCGCCACAGACGGAAACGCCAGCCGCTGAAGTTGTAGTGGCCACTATGCCAGAGGGGTATGAATATAAGACTATTTCAGATCGGGGACGGACAGAAAGTCTCCTTCTCAAAAAGGAGCCCGTCCTGACAGGAGATCATTTGGTCAATGCCTCGGTTGGTTTCGATCAATATGGGCAGCCCATTGTTCAGCTTTCTTTTGACACTGAGGGCGCCAAGATTTTCGATCGCGTGACATTCGAGAATATCGGAAAGCGGCTCGCCATAGTCTTAGACGGCAAGGTAGATACAGCACCCGTCATTCGAGACCGAATACCCAACGGTCAGGCCCAGATATCAGGGAATTTTTCCTCCCAAGAAGCAAGTGATATTGCCCTTGTTCTCCGCGCAGGTGCTCTTCCCGCCCCTGTTGTTATAGAAGAAGAGCGTACGGTGGGGCCTACTCTCGGCCGAGATTCAGTTACGAAGGGAATCAAGTCAGGACTTTGGGGCGCTCTTTTTGTTTTTACCTTCATGCCTGTCTACTATCTCCTAGGAGGATTGATTGCAGATATCGCTCTTTTACTTTACATCATCGCAACTTTTGGGGCGCTTGCCGCCTTCAAAGCCTCCTTAACCTTGCCTGGTATCGCGGGTTTTATCCTTTCAATCGGTATGGCAGTCGATGCCAACATCCTTATCTTTGAAAGAATTCGGGAAGAATTACAGACGGGAAAAACCCCTCGCGCAGCCATCTCAGCAGGTTACCACAAGGCTTTTTCGGCCATCTTCGATTCCAATTTGACCACACTGATAACTTCTGTGATTCTTTTTATCTTTGGAACAGGACCCGTGAAAGGTTTTGCGGTTACTCTTTCGATCGGTATCATTGCAAGCATGTTTTCAGCTATTGTGATCACGCGCGCCATCTTTGATTTTCTCACCTCGAAAAATCCGAATCTCAATTTCAAGATGCTTCAGTTGCTTAAGAAACCCAAGTTCGCGTTTCTCAAAAACCGTTTTTGGGCCTATGGTTTCTCCGTCTTCACCCTGGCTATTGGTGTAGGAAGTTTTTTCCTCCGCGGGCAGGAGAATTATGGAGTCGAGTTTACGGGAGGCACTCTGGTTCAGATTCGGTATGCCAAGGTTGTTTCATCGGAAGAGGTAAGGAGCGCGCTTGAAAAAGTGGGTCTTGGCAAAGCCCAGATTCAACGTTTCGGTATGGAATCAGAGAATGAGTTTGTCGTGAAGGTTAGCGGAAGGGATACCCAGAAGGTCGAGGAGGCCTCCAAAGCTCTTTCGGGAGAGGGGGGCTACGAGATTGTCCGTGTCGATTCGATTGGACCAGCCGTGAGCCGTGATCTTACCAAAAAGGCGCTTTGGGCTGTGTTTTGGTCTTCTCTTGGAATTTTAGTTTATCTTGCTTGGCGTTTCGAATGGAAATTCGCTCTTGCTGCCGTGGTAGCGCTTCTTCACGACACCCTTTTTGCCTTCGGGGTTTATTCATTGGCGGGTCGGGAGATCAATCTACCAACCGTGGCGGCTATTCTGACGATCATGGGTTATTCAGTCAACGATACGATCGTTACCTTTGACAGGGTTCGTGATAATCTCAAGATCTTTAGAAAGATGCCTTTTCGTGAACTGGTAGAATTGAGTATCAACGAAACTCTTTCTCGAACGATTCTTACGTCTCTTACGGTACTCTTTGCCACCTCCGCCATCTTCTTCTTTGGTGGTGGGGCAATCAACGACTTTGCATTCATACTTCTCATCGGGTTTTGTGTCGGAATTTACTCCACCATTTTTGTGGCCAGCGCTTTGATTGTTGACCTAAAGGCGCACTAAAGGATGGTACAAACCGTCTGGGCGGTTCGCGATTCTTCCGAAAAGGGACTTCCAGACGAACTCGATCAGGGGGTAGGCAGTCCTCTTTTCCTCAAGCTTCTCCGCAGTCGCGGGTTCCAAAACTCAGCTGAAATCGAAAGTTATATCAACCCTTCGCTGGCAGACCTGTCCAACCCTTTTCTCATGAAAGGAATGCGTGAGGCAGTTTCCCGCATCCAAAAGGCTCGAGCGAATAGAGAAAAAGTTTTAATTCATGGGGATTACGATGTCGATGGCATCACGGGAGCCGCAATTACAAGTTTGGCTCTTGAAAAACTTGGTGTTTCTCACATCACTTTTTTACCCGAGCGGGCGAAAGATGGTTATGGTGTCAGTCGTGAGGCGATCCAAAAAGCAAAACAAGAGGGGGTAAGCCTTCTCATTACCGTTGACTGCGGAATATCGGCGGGCGAAGAGATTAGAGAAGCGCGCGAGAATGGGATTGACGCCATCGTCATCGATCACCATCGTCTACCGCCCGAAGGCCTTCCTCCCGCATTCGCGATCCTGAATCCTCTCCAAGAAGGATGCGAATATCCCTTTAAGGAACTTTCGGCAGGAGGCCTTGCTTTCAAACTGGCACAAGCTCTTCTTGATCATCAGGCGTTAGAACTGCTTGATCTCGCGACTTTATCGACCATTGCCGATCTTGCCCCCCTCATCCAAGAAAATCGAGTGATTGTCACGAATGGGCTTCGCAGGCTTTCAGAAAGAAAAAGAGTTGGGATTCGGGTGCTGGCCGAGACAGCAAGCCTCAGGGCTCGTGAAATCAAAGCAAGCCATGTCGGTTTTGTCTTGGGGCCTCGTATCAATGCCACAGGGAGGATGAGCAGCGCCTTGACAGCGCTTCGACTTCTTTTAACAGAAAATGAACGGGAGGCAGCGAGCCTTGCCCAAATTCTTGAAGGGGAAAATCGGGAAAGGCGCGAGACGGAAAGAAGGATTGTTGCTGAAGCCATTGATCAGGTCGAGCGAAGTGTGAATTTTTCTCGTGAGCAGGTTTTGGTGGTGTCGCAGGAAGGATGGCATCCTGGTGTGATTGGAATTGTTGCAGCCAGGCTTGTGGAGCGCTACTACAGGCCTGCGCTGGTGATTGCTCTTCAGGATGGAAAAGGGAAGGGATCAGGACGATCGATTCGGTCCTTTAATCTTTTCAGTGCACTTGAAGCGAACCGAGAATTCTTTCTTGAATTTGGCGGCCATGCTCAAGCAGCAGGGTTCAGCCTTCTTGAGGATCAGGTCCTGCCTTTACGGAAAAAGATCAATGAGTACTCGCACGCGTCTTACCCCGCTGAGGCCTTTTTAAAGTCTATCGAGATTGATCTTGAAATAAATTTAGCCGACCTCACGCCCCGCTTGATTAAAGAACTTGAACTCCTTGAACCTCATGGCATAGGTAATCCCAAGCCTGTTTTTGTGACACGAGGACTTCGCGTGAAAAAAGTTATGTCATCAAAGGCAGCCTTTCCTCGTTCAAGGGTGTGGGTAACGGATGGGATTTTGACTTATGAGGTGACAGTTTCCGAACGGAGCGGTGTGTCCCTTGATTTTGAAAAGGGCACTGCCTTTGATTTGGTTTACAGTGTGAAACAGAAAAAATGGGAAGGGGAAGAGGTTGTCCTTCTCGAAGCGAAAGACGTTAAGCTACGAGCTTAGTGCTTATTGCCTTCGTAACCTTTCCAGCTTGAAGGCAACTTGCACAAGCTTGGATCCGTCTAACCGTACCGTTTGGAAAACGGGCCTTCACTCTCTGTAGGTTGGGATAAAAACGCCGACGGGTAATACCCGTAATTTTTTTTCCAACGCCCCCTTTTTTCTTAGCCATACCTCGGCGGGCGATCGAATTTCCAGTTAAAGCACCTTTTCCACAAATTTCACAGCGTCGCATAGGCTCGGGATTATACCCTGTCCTTGCAATTCCGCAAGGTCTATTATATACTCAAAAACTTCTCTTCCCGCCCTCTCCTGAGGAGATGGAAGTCTATGCCAAAAAAGACGTTAAGGACAAAGGATGTTGAATTTGAATTTTATTCTCCGCTGGCCCTCATGGTCCACTTGGCTGGGACATTTAACAATTGGGATGTACAAGCCTGCCCCCTTAAGAAGGACAAGGAAGGGAAATGGAAGACTACGCTTTCACTCTCGACAGGGCGTTACGAGTACCGTTACCTCGTGGATGGTGTTTGGGAAAATGATCAACGTCCTGTTGAATGTGTTCCCAATGCCTTTGGTTCCTGGAACTGTGTTGTAACCGTGCAATAATGCGTATCGTATTCGTATCACCAGAAATGGTTCCCTTTGCCAAGACGGGTGGACTTGCAGACGTCACGGGGACCCTTCCAAAAGAGATCCAGGTGCTTGGCCAGGAAGTCATTTGTTTTGTTCCCAAATACAAAAAGGTCGATGTCAATCGCTGGTCTCTTAAGGAAGTCATCGATCGGCTTCAAATCCCAGTAGGATCGGAAGCTGAAACGGGCCGCGTTTTTCGCTTCGATGACCCAAGCGGGGTGAAGGTTTATTTTATCGATCAGCCCGAATATTTCAGTCGGGATGAACTCTACGGGACTCCCCTGGGTGATTATCCTGACAACGATAGAAGGTTTGTCTTCTTTCAAAGAGGGGTGCTTGAGGCGCTTAAGAAGCTCAATCTTAAGCCTGACGTGATTCATTGTCACGACTGGCAGGCGGGACTCACCTCGACCTATTTGAAGACGCTTTATTCGAATGATCCGTTCTTTGCCAAGACAAAAAGTATCTTCACGATTCATAACCTTGCCTATCAAGGCAACTTTCCTCCCGACTCACTTCCTGTTACGGGACTCAGTTGGGATGAGTTCAAACTGGAAAGGCTTGAGTTTTACGGCAAGGTAAGTTTCCTGAAAGGGGGGCTTGTCTATTCAGATGAACTTACCACTGTGAGTCCCCGATACGCCCAAGAGATTCAAACCAAGGAATTTGGGTGCGGCATGGAAGGAGTTCTCCAAACCCGTCGAAATGATTTGGTGGGGATTGTGAACGGGATTGACCTCGAGGAGTGGAATCCCGAGAAAGATCCCGACATCGCTGCAAACTTTAGTGCTAGGAAATTGGAAGGAAAGGCTGCTTGCAAGGCCACCCTGCAAAAAGAGAACCGCTTCAAGGTCGATCCTCAAATCCCACTTCTTGGGATTGTCACACGACTTGCAGACCAAAAAGGTCTCGACATCTTAGCGCCAGCTATTGACGCTTTGATGAAACGTGGCGTCCAGATGGTCCTTCTTGGAACAGGAGATGAGAAGTACCATCAGTTATTGAGGGATTTAAACAAGAAATACTCGCATCAACTTGGCGCTCATATTCTTTTTGATGCCAAGATGGCGAAGCGAATTTATGCGGGCTCTGATATTTTCTTGATGCCATCTCGATTTGAACCTTGCGGTTTGGGACAGCTCATCTCTTTCCGATTTGGAACGGTTCCTTTGGTAAGAGAAACGGGGGGGCTCGCGGATACAGTCATTGATTTTGATCCCAGATCAGGAGAGGGCAATGGATTTGTTTTTAAAGAGTATGAGACCAAAACGTTGCTTGGCACACTTGACCGAGCGCTTGTCGTTTATGAAGACCCGAAGCTTTGGGCCAAGGTCGTTAAGAACGGCATGAAGGCTGATTTCTCTTGGCGTGCTTCGGCAAGAAAGTATATCGAGCTTTATGAGCGGGTGAAACGTAAGCCCGTTACCGTTTAAAGAAAGAAGGAGTTGATGTTAGAAATGTCAGACAGTCCCTTACAAATTGGTTCTTACAAGTTTAACTCACGCCTCATTGTGGGAACGGGGAAATACCCGTCTCCAGAGATCATGGTGAAGGCCCACGAAGCGTCAGGCTCAGAGCTCGTTACCGTAGCGGTGGCGAGAGTGAATCTGGATCCGTCAAGACGTGAAAAGACTCTGCTTGACCATATCGACAGGCAGAAATTTACCATTCTTCCCAATACTGCGGGTGCTTATAGTGTTGAGGAGGCAGTACGAATCGCTCATATGGCGCGAGCCGCTCGTCTTGGCAATCTTTTGAAACTTGAAGTGCTAGGTGACCCCAAGACTCTTCTTCCTGATGTAGTAGCTCTTCTTGAGGCCACAAAGATTTTGGTCAAAGAAGAGTTCATCGTTCTTCCTTACACTAATGACGACCCGATTGTGGCAAAAAAATTGGAGGAGGCAGGCGCCGCTTGCGTGATGCCCTTGGCAGCTCCGATTGGTTCAGGTCGAGGAATCCAGAATCGTCTCAACATAAGATTTATCCGTGAAGCGGTTTCCTGTCCCGTCATTGTGGATGCAGGCGTTGGGACAGCATCGGATGCCGCGATTTGTATGGAGCTCGGCGTGGATGGAGTGCTCATGAATACGGCGATCGCTTGTGCGGATGACCCTGTCCTTATGGCAGAGGCGATGCGCGAAGCTGTTTCAGCAGGGAGAAAGGCCTATTTGGCTGGAAGAATCCCGATGAAAGATTACGGTTCAGCCTCAAGTCCCCAGGAAAGGTTCGCCCCCCAGGTATAATTCCAGTATGGGAATGACACTTACAGAGAAAATATTGGCCAGGCATGCGGGAAAGTCTCGTGTCGAAGCAGGTGAAAACATCTGGGTTGATGTCGACGTCCTGATGACACATGACGTGTGTGGTCCAGGGACGATCGGGATCTTCAAAGAACATTTCGGAAAAAATGCCCGCGTCTGGAATCGCGAGAAGGTGGTCATTATTCCCGATCACTACATCTTTACAGCCGATGAAAAAGCTCACCGCAATGTTGACATTCTCCGCGAATTCGTCAAAGAACAGAATCTTCCTTATTACTACGATGTAGGCGGTGAGAAATACAAGGGTGTTTGTCACATCGCCCTTCCTGAAGAGGGCCATACTCGGCCAGGTGAAATTCTTTTTGGCACGGATTCTCACACCTGTACCGCAGGGGCATTTGGTGAATTCGCAACAGGAATCGGCAATACGGATGCGGGTTTTATCTTGGGTACGGGGAAACTTTGGGTCAAAGTTCCTGCGACCATGCGTTTTGTCTTTGAAGGAAAACTTCCTCCCTATTTGATGGCGAAGGACCTGATCCTCTGGATTATTGGAGATATCGGTGTTGACGGGGCAGTCTACCGTGCCATGGAATTCGCAGGCGAAGGTGTCGAGTCGCTCAATATTGAGGAACGAATGACTCTCTGCAACATGGTGATTGAAGCGGGCGGAAAAAATGGCGTCATCGAGCCCGATGATGTCACGATCCGCTTTGTCAAAAGTAAGACTTCCAAACCCTTTGAAGTCGTGAAAAATGATTCTGACGCCCACTATCATTCAGAACGCGTTTACAAAACTTCAGCACTTGAGCCTGTGGTTGCGAAGCCTCATTCACCTGACAATAGGGCCTTGGTTCGAGAGGTTGAAGGAACACCTCTTACGCGTGCCTATATCGGTTCTTGTACAGGCGGTAAGATCACCGACTTTCTAGCGGCAGCGAAGATACTTAAAGGTCGAACCGTCAAGATCGATACCTTTATCGTTCCCGCTACGACAGAAGTGGATCACAAATTGGATCAGGAGAAAGTAGGAGGTCAAACCTTGCGAGAAATTTTTGTCAAAGCTGGCGCAAAGATCGGCGACGCTTCCTGTGCCGCCTGTTTGGGAGGGCCTAAAGATACCTTTGGTCGATTGAACTCAACTGAAGTCTGCATTTCAAGCACCAACCGAAACTTTCCTGGCCGAATGGGCTCTAAGGAAGCTCAAGTGTACCTTGCAAGTCCTTACACCGTTGCGGCTTCGGCCGTAGAAGGCAAGATCACAGACCCTAGGAAGTTTCTTTAATCTCTTCTTTTTGCTCGCCGATGAAGAAAATCATTCGAGGAAAATGTTACGTGGTTGGGGACAATATCGATACCGATCAGATTATCCCTGCTCAGTATTTGACTTATAATCCAGCGATCCTTGAGGAGAGGAAGATGTTTGGCAGGTTTGCCATGAATGGGTTGCCTGACAAATCACGCGGCCTTCCTCTTGGGAATATTCCCTTTGTCAAAGAGGGATCCGAAAAGTCCGAGTACACCATTCTTATTGCGGGGAAAAATTTTGGCTGCGGTTCTTCGAGGGAACATGCATCTATTTGTCTTCAGGAATCAGGAATCGAAGGCTGCATCGCCGAATTTTATTCCAGGATATTTTTTAGAAATTCCGTGAACGGAGGCTATCTGATTCCATTTGAGACGGAAGTCAGGCTTATTGATAAGGTAAAAACAGGGGATGAACTCGAAATCAATTTGGAACGCCATGAAATGAAGGATCTTACCACTGGAAAAGTCTTTCCTTTAAAACCGATCGGAGAGGTTTTGCCTATCATTGAAGCAGGCGATGTCTTTAAATATGCCAAAGAACAGGGGATGATGCCCTCATGATGTACAAAATCGCGGTATTGCCAGGTGATGGAATCGGCGCGGAAGTAACCAGTGAAGCAATTAAGATCGTACGCCGTGTGGCTCAAGTCTTTCATCTCGGTTTTGAAACGAAGGAGGCTTTGATCGGCGGCGTGTCAATCGACAAACACAAGACACCCCTTACTGATGAAGCCCTCCGTCTTGCCAAAGATTCGGACTGTGTGCTATTGGGAGCGGTCGGCGGACCGAAGTGGGATTTGGTTGAATACGAAAAGCGTCCCGAGCAGGCGCTTCTCAAGCTTCGTTCCGAGCTCGGTGCATTTGC
>JACQLI010000061.1 GCA_016204125.1 Candidatus Omnitrophota bacterium | reverse complement strand
CGTCAAGAAGATTACAACGTGGATGGTGGCACTATTCTTCTGCCTTTTATCTTTGTCTCCTCCCCTCTCTTACGTCGAAGCGGCAGAGCCGGTTAAAGGTGACACAACTTTTATGCCGACAATTCCTAGTGACGGAGCGATATCGACTCCAACTATGGAGTCTTATGATGTATATGGTTCTCCCCTTTCCGATCCAACAGGTCAACCGATAATCTTCACAGCGGAACAGAAAGAAACGATAGTGAGTCTTCTGGACGATCTTGAAAGGCAAGTTCAGACATCTGTTACTACTCTGGATTTGCAGACCGAATCCATTCAAGGACATGAAAACCAAAAACCAAGGCCTCCTTCAGTGGTCAACAAAACAGCCGAACAGACCTCAGAGCTTTCCTATTATGTGAGTCTTACGGAACCTCAGAACGGTAGGAATAAACGCATTTCTAAATTCTTCCAAAAACAATACTTCCCTACCAAAAAAAAGACAGACGAACAAACTCTGGATTATGAAATGGAGGGCTGGGAAGATTTCGAGCTCCAGATTTTTTATCCCACTCAATCAAATAACTATGCTATGCAGCAGGACCTACAAAAACCTTCCCAAGAATCTTTCGTTACGGTTGATTCTGTAGAGGTAGGTAAAGAGCTTGCTGCAGCCCATCTGCTTCTTAATCCTCCTAAGAACCTGCATCCCTTCTTACGCCTCCTTTTTTATTGGAGAAATGTAAGTCCCGATTTGATGCGTGGGTATCTTCAGGCGCGCCAAAAGATTCGCATGATCTATACAGAAGCTAAAGAGGGTAAAGCAAAAATCCGATACAAGGGAAAGATCCGTAAACCTTATCTGCCACTTCCTGATGAAATGGGGGGAACGTACGAATTGGTCATATCCGCTCAAAAAGCAAAAAGACCCAGCTTTATCCCCAGCGCATTTGCGAAGTCGTAATTTCCTTCCAGCTTTTCTCTTTCTCGTTTTCGTTGCCATTCTCCTGATAAGTTTTCCCGTTGGCGGTCTCAGTGTTTCCAAAGAGGAATTGCTTGATAAATACGAGAAGGCCATTTCTCTTGCGGAAGAGCTCAATGTTTATCAAGAAGATATCCTACAGATCCTCCCCAAGATTCGGGTTGCGAGCAAGGCCCTCCTTCGAGATAACTTTGAGCAGGCCAACCGATTGCTGGACGAAGCCCTCTCTGACCTCAACCTCCTTCAAGCAAAGAGGCCTAGGGGGATCAAGGCAGAGGTTAAACTCGAATGGCTCGAGATTTATATCGAGGTGCTTCAGAAATATGCTGTTTTGGCTCTTCTTGCTTACTTCCTTATCCGCTGGCCCTTCTTTGGGAAGATGCTTAAAACCAGCCTCCTTTCTCTGAATGCAAAAACATTACTCTCTGTCTTTATGAGTTTCTTTGCCATCCTTCTCTCTTTCCTCGATTTTGCACGTTACGGAGAGTCTGCATGGGCATTCTTTGATATCCAAATTGTTCTTATCACGGTAAGTGGTCTCCTAGGAGGCGCTTGGGCAGGGCTTTTCTCAGGTATGGCTGTTGCTCTCTTTCGCTGGTTTCTTAAACCGGAGCTCCCCATCTATGTCGCGATGGCCGTTGCGGCTGGTGTCTTAAGCGGAATCTTCTCCCATAAAATCAGGAATATTCAATCGAGTCGTAAGATCGGTTTTGGGATCGGTTTCTTTATTGGGTTACTCCATGGAATCGTTGCTTATTTGCCCACGATACCCTTCCTGCCTCTTCCCTACGTCTTTTTCAGTGTCTTCTTCCTAGCCCTCCTTGAAGGAACAGGGGTATTCATTTTTCTAGCAGTGATTGGAGGCGTTCTTCGGGAGGAGGCGAGGAAGGAGATGGAGAACGAGCTTTTAAAAACTCGTCTCCTTTTTCTCCAAGCACAGATGAAGCCGCACTTTCTCTTCAATGCACTCAATACGATCGCGGCAATCTGCGGGCAGGAGAATGCCCAGAAAGCCCGAAATCTCATCCTTCGACTTTCTGATTTTTTCAGAAGAACGGTAAAGGAGGGAGACGAGATGGTGAGCTTGAAAGAAGAGTTTTCTTACATCAATTCCTATCTTGAAATTGAAAAGGCCCGCTTCCAAAACCGTCTGAATATCGAAAGAAATATCGACATCGAGGAGGCAAGCTGGTCGACTCAAATTCCCCTGCTGATTTTTCAGCCCCTCATTGAGAATGCGGTGCAGCACGGGATCAGTAAAAAGGAGACGGGAGGCACGCTTCGTATTCACATAACGGACAAAGATAACATGCTCACGGCTGAAATCATGGATGATGGCGTAGGCATCGACCCTTCTCTGGTCAATCACCTTTTAAAGGGGACTGATTCTACTTCAGGAAAGCTGGGTATTGGGGTTAGGAACGTTCACCAGAGGCTGATTCGCCTTTACGGATCTTCCTATGGGCTCAGATTTGAAAGCCAGCCAGGCCGCGGAACTAAAGTGATCGTCAAAATGCCTTTAACCATTCGAAAGGACGAGCGATGATTCGCGTGATGGTTGTTGACGACGAGCCGCTCGCACAGGAAGAGCTTGTGCGGCTGATTAGTGAAGATAAAGATTTTCAGATCATAAGCCAGGCCGGTAATGGCGCTGAAGCCCTTCAACAGATGAAGAAATTGCCAGTTGATGTAGTCTTTCTCGACATTGAGATGCCCCGATTAAACGGCCTTGAAGTGACAAGCCGCCTTACCGAATGGGAAAATCCACCTCGGGTAGTGTTTGCAACGGCTTATCACCAATATGCGATCGAAGCCTTTGAAGCAAATGCCATTGACTATCTTCTTAAGCCCTATGAACCGAGTCGACTCAAGAAAACCCTTGAACGAATCAAAGAACTCTTTAAGACAGAGAAACCTTCTAGGGAAAGGCTTATTTCCTTAGAGGATGACCTTATTCGAAAGGGTGTTCTTAAAAAGATTGTAGGACATAAGCGAAATGCGAAGGATAGGATTGTGCTGGATCCGACCGAAGTCTATTACTTCTTTGCCCATTTGGCAGAGGTTCTTGCTTATACAGCTAATGGGGAACTCATTGTCAATTCTACCCTTAAGGAGCTTCTCGCGAATCTCGATCCTGCCCACTTTGCTCAGACCCATAAATCGTATATGGTGAACCTTGGCCAGATCGAAAAGGTTTCTCCTCTTTTCAGTGGAAATTTTGAGATCACCCTGAAGCATCCCTCACTACCCAAAATCCCCCTCTCTCGGAGATACGCAAAAGGTATCAAGTCCCGTCTGGGCAGCTGGTAGTAGCCTCCTTTGAACCCCCTATTTTGACCGCTTAAACCCCCTTTTTGACCACTTATCGCTTTTCCTACGACAAGAAGGCAAAAACCAGGTAACTTTCCTATGTAGAAATTAAAAGGTTATTAAACAAATGAAACCACAAACAAAACAGACGGTGAAGGTGAAGAGAAGTTCCTCAATGATTGATTTCTGCCTTTTTCTTAGACAAGTCCCTCACCTCAATCGTCTAAGAAAAAGGAAAGCAGATACAAACTTACAATGAAAAAAGAAATGAGTAAAACATTAGCCATACTGGTAACGATCAGCTTGATATTGACTCAGGCTCTTCCCTACGGTTTGGCGGATGGGATTCCTCTCGAGCTGCAGGATGAAAATCAGGTTCCTGTACTGTCTACTGACGAGAATGTTCCTTCATTGGAATCTGATCCGCTAACGAGTACTCATGACGCTTTCTTTGACGATTCCCCTCTTTCCGAACCAACAGCCAATGAACCTGATGATAATCAAGCAGAACAGCCATCAGCCAAAGAAGAAATTCGTCTTGGCGATGGCCACACATTTATTTATGACCCGACAAATAATACTGGCGTCCATGTGGATGAGAATGGAAAAGAAACTCTTTATACTGAGGTTCATTTGGTAACGATGAGTCAAACAACTTGTCCTGTTTCGGGAGATTTCTGCTTCAGTTGGTCTGCCATGATCGCCCTCAAGGATGGAGAGGTCGTGATTGGAAGCTTCACGAAAGAGGAAGCGCTACCAGACGGGAGGAACCGTACCTCAAATATATCGATCATTGGAGTGGAAGTTGTTCCTGAAACTGGAGATGAGCCTATGGCGGATCGGAAAATTTCTGATGATTCAAAGGATAGTCTAAAGGACGGAACGTACGAGTTACCCTCTGGTTCGGATCTAGGCATTATCATTGGAGGCGAAATAGATACGAGCAATACAAAAATCGAACCTTCTATATCACCGACACCCTATCCCTACACTAAACTTGATCCAAGCAAGACAATTCAACCAAGTTCTGGCGATCCAAGCTCTTATCCCCCTCCACCGCCTGACCCTTCCGAACTAGAGACTCGAGAACTTCCTGAAACAGATCTGCCCAGTGCAGACGACTATGGGATCGAGTGGGGTAAACTCCCTGAGCCCGACCCAAATCAAATCCCTGATAACAACACAGGAGTAGGAGGCGGCGTCACGACAACAAGCACGGTCGTTCCTTCTGCAGAACAAGAGCCCGCTCCAGAAGAAATCATCCAAGATCTCGAAGGGATTATCCGCGAAAATCAAACTACTTTTCTGAATGATCCTGATGATCCAAGAAATGATTTTGATGTGAATGGAGATGGCAAAGTCGATGCGACAGACCAAATTTTAATTCGAAATCTATTCATCCTTCCTCCAGATCAGTTCGAGCAGGCTTTCAACAAACTCATGACGGCGATTCGAAACCGCTTAGGCATGAAGGCAGGAGATGAAGGTTATGTGGAAGGTCTGGATGTCGATAGAAATGGCCTCGTTGATGCTGAAGACTACAACACCATCCGAAATGTCCTTCTTCAGGCAAGGGCGATTACACAGCTTGTCATTACCGATTTAACAAACACCTTCGCTATCGATAACATCGCGGACCTCATCAAACAAGGCCTTATCAAAATTAAGATAGATCTGAAAACTCTCAAAGCAACGGTTTCCGTTGATCCGAGCGTTGTATCACCTGACCCTGTTCAGAATGCCTACTTAGCCAATCTTCTGGGCTCTGGCAAGCTTCCTCGAGAAATTCAATACCAACTTGGAATGGGGCCTCAAATCATGGCGCCCTGCACCGTTTCCTCAGATGGCACTACTGATTGTCCTCCGACTGTTTTCCAGCTTGAGAGAGCAAACTTTAAAATTGGTGATCACTTCTTCGATCTGAATTATCTTCCTTACAGTATCACAGATGATGGTCAGATGATTTTCAAATCTTACGGAGACAACCGCTTGCATTCTGTCAAAATCTATTATGAAGATCCCCTTATTGCGTGCGTCATGGAAGGATGCAATAGGAGATTGGTTAAAGAAATTCAATACGAATATCGCACGACGGGCGTCTGTACTGCAAGCGAACCTCCCGTATGTTATACCAACGAAGTTATTAATGCCCACATCACATACCTTGATGGAAGCCAAGGACCCGTCACATCACGAGACGTCACCCTGAAAAAGATAGAAGACGGGAAGTATCACATCCAGACCGTTACGGATTATGACAAGGATGGGAAGGTCCTTGTTCAGAGCAAATTTGAATATTTGGTATCGGTTCAAGATCAGGCAAATCCATGTGAAGGATGCCCAATATTACCGCCAGCGGTGGTAGTCCAGCTAGTCCAGATCACCCGCACCGATGCGGATGGGAAACTTCTTTCCACGATTACCGACATCCATCCCGCTGATGTGACTCAAGTGATCGGCCAAGAGCCCGCTTATGAGGCAACCATAACCCTTCCTAACGGAAAAGAAGTTGAAGTAATCTTTAATACCCTAGAACAACTCTTCCAAAAGGCCTTGCGAGCGGAGGCTCTTCAGAATCAAGAAAGAGAGGCAGCGATCCAAAGGGATATCGATTACCTCGTACAGCAGCTGAATTTGTCTGACGAACAGAAATCAATGATTGAGGTCTTATCTGCGGAGAGCATGACTTGGAATGACGGTTGTGTGGGATGGGGAATGCCAGGACAGACGTGCACACAGGCGCTTGTCGATGGCTATCAAGTTGTGCTGAGACTTTACCAAAACGAATACGAATTCCATGCAAGTCAGATAGACCCTGCAAAATATGCTGCCATTATCGCGATGAAAGATCTCATAGGTAAAGGGGTTGAATTGTCAAGCATACGAATCGACTCGAGTAATGTCGTCTCTCCAGAGCCTGATCCAAATAAAGATACTTGGGCAGAATTGGACCGTATTTTGTTTGAAGTTACTCTTTCGAGCAAAGATAAAAAATGGACCTACCTCGTTGACTACTACAGAGGAGAAATCGTCGGTTTTCCTCTTCTTAATGCTCTCGATCCAGGGCCCCGCGATACGGTGGAAGAAATCGAAGCGTACTTGAATGACCTAGTTTCTTCTGGCCAACTTGATATCGATGGTGACGGGAGATCGGATGCTCTAAGCGATGGCGTTTTGGTTGTGCGTTACTTGATGGGATTAAGGGGCAATGACTTGGTAGACGGCGCACTCTCCCCAGATGCCACCCGAAGTATTGAAGAGATTGAAGCCTTACTCGAAGGACTCGTTTCTTCTGGGACGCTCGATATCAACGGCAATGGAGAGACCGAGACGTACTCGGATGGACTTTTGGTCATAGGTTATCTCTTTGGGTTTCGCGGAGACGTCCTAGTCAATATTGCACATACCTTCGATGTACTCGATCAGAATGATGATCAAGATTTAACTGTAGAGGAAGCTCTTAGTGTCATTGCCGCTGTGGGGAGAGCAGTGGCGGGCCTAGATCCCTACAACCCAGATTACGACGCCAATGGTGATGGTCAACTCACGGTCGCCGACTGGACAGCCTTTAAGGGAATTGCCCACCTTGCTCTTGATCCCAGTGAGAGGGGTATGCTTGTTGCCGCAACCATCATGGATCAAAACAATGACGGCATTCTTACCCTTCAAGAGGCCTTTCCTGTCGTGCTTCAGGTTATACGGATATGGAGAGGCTTGGCTGAATACGACCCTGCTTATGACCTCGATGGTGACGGCCAAATCAGTATCAGTGAAGCCACGTTATACAGTTCTGTGGCCGCGATCTTGGTGGATGGATTCAGCCGTGCTATGCAAGCCTT
>JACQLI010000004.1 GCA_016204125.1 Candidatus Omnitrophota bacterium | reverse complement strand
GGGAAGAACTTGCTAGTTAGAAATTCAAGGTAAGCGATGCGACAAGCTCTTGGGCTGTCTCATCACCGTTGCCTACTGTCTGGCCTGCGGCGTTCGTCATCTGGCTCGATTGCTTGAAGTACTCGCCAGGGAAGAACCAGGCGCCGATAAGTTGCAAACTGAGATCCTCTGTGTAGGCATAATTCATAACAATGTCTAATTCGTTACCCAAATACTCACCCCTTCCATCCACGACGATCTCATCTAGCCAATACATGAGCCATCGTGTAAAGAAGGTCAGGTCTTTTCTGTTGAAAGGATTAAACGCAGCATCGAACATGACCTGATGTTGGTTTTGGTAGCCTGCTGTTACGGCAGCATCGGGTACGTAAAACTGACCCATGAATTCACGGATCGCGCTGTGGTATTTCCCACGGAAGTTGAGTCGGTATGCTCCAGATTTTCCATCTTCATTCAGATCTTCACCCGAATAGAAGACATACTCGGCTCCGAAAACTGTCGCCCACGGAAGTTCTGTAACAGTCACTTCAGCGCGGTAATCAAAGGCCCAGGCCATGATATCTTGTTGTCTGCAACCGTTGTAAGTAAATTGGCAGAAGGCTCCGGCCTGTGAACCTCCCTCTTTCCCAAACTGAACGACGTTCTCACCCGAAAGTTTCAGCCGCTCAATAGGTCTCAAACTTCCCCGCAAACCAAAGTTGTAAATCTTTTCGGTTGTCACAAATGTATCACCAAAGGCGTTGGATGCCGCCGCGCCAAGCGAAGCGTCCTTAGAACCCAAGAAATAGGCCTCTGCCTCGGAGGAATACTTGTTCCACTTGTGTCCGATGTTGAGACCGAATGCAGTTTGATCATCACTGCGATCAATGGCATTCTCTTGAACTTTGATTCCGATCGCATCCGCCCACCATGCTTCTTCGTTATACATGAGACGAATAGCATCAAAACTATGGGCCATGCTGAATTCGTCAGCCGAGATCACGTTGCCAGGATCAGGGCCTTGCAGTTGATTTGCGCCCAAAACAAATCCTTCTCCCCACTGAATTTCCTGCCTCCCCACTCGAACTGTCAGAGGTTGGAGATAAAGTTCTTTAACTGTGATATTTGCTTTATTGAGGAGAACTTCAAATTGGTCGCCGGCTCCAGCATTGGGTGCCGCTCCGAAGACGACCGTACCAGCAGCAAGCGCGCCACCTTGTTGGCCGCCTGCGGGAGGATCCACATCTCGCTGGTTGAGAAGTTCAATTTCTGCCGAAACATTGTTTGTAAGATCAGCGGTTGTTCTCAGACGTACCTGGGACATAAAAAATCGTTGCTCGTCCCGAACGGCGCTGAAGACAGAGCCGTTATGGGTATCTTGACTTTCAATACCGCCCAAGCTATAGCTTTCACGCCATAGGCCACGTACGGTAACGTCTCCGCTCACCTTCACATTCTCTACAGCAGCATAGGCTGTTGTGAGACCCATCATAAAAACAGTGACGAAAGTCGATATAAGAATTCTTTTCATTATCCGCCTCCCTGGTTTATTGGGTTCGGTGCTCCCTATATTGCATCGGCTGCTAGGGTTAAAACCTTAGACCCCATTAATCCCTTATTGAACTGGGGGGAGGGGGTGGGTAGGATAGAGTGCCTTAAGCGCCTCTAAATCGGTCACGGTTGCATGCGCCTGCCCTAAAGGGGCTGCTGAGCAAAGGGGAGTGAGCAGTAAAATTCCCCACACGTAATACGAGAGGTGACAAAATATTTAGAGACATGCGCCTGTAGCTCAGGTGGATAGAGCGAGGGACTCCTAAGCCCTAGGTCGGCCGTTCAAATCGGCCCAGGCGCACGAATTAATAAGGATTAATATTGAACGAGAGAGAAGATGTTATAACCCCTTAGCTTCTCTCTCCCTTTGAGGAAGGTAAGCTCTACCAGGAAAGCAACCGCGGCAACTTGGCCGCCCAACTTCTCGACAAGATGAATGGCGGCCTTGCTTGTTCCCCCTGTAGCTAGAAGATCATCAACAACCGCAACCTTCATTCCTTTCAGAATTGCATCTTGATGGATTTCAAGTTCGCTCTCTCCATACTCCAATTGATAGGAGGTTCGGATGGTCTCGGCGGGTAACTTCCCTTTTTTACGGACGGGAATAAACCCAGCCCTGAGTTTATAAGCAAGAATGGGACTGAAGATAAAACCGCGCGATTCAATTCCTACAATCTGATCAGGCTGGAACTCTTCAAGAAGAATAGAGAGCTCATTCACAGCATACCGAAGCGCATCGGGATCTTTGAGGATAGGCGTGATATCTTTAAAAATAATCCCCTTCTTTGGAAAATCAGGGACGTCACGGATTAGATTCTTTAAATCATCAGAAGAAGCAATTTTTGTTTTCGCGTTCATTCGGCAAGGTAATCCTCTAGTTTTTCTTTCTGTGTTTGAAGACCTGTACGAATTTTCTTAAGAGCGGAGGCTTCGATCTGACGAATCCTCTCTCTTGTGATACCAAAATGTTTAGCCACTTCTTCAAGTGTATGCGATTCTTCACCTTGAAGGCCAAATCTCAAGACTAAAATCTTTCTCTCCCTCTCATCAAGCGTTTTAAGGATCTCATGAATCCTCTCATCGCGCACCATCTCCCCCATCTCTTTTTCAGGAGAATGTGCCGAGTCATCTTCAATGATATCAATCAATTCAACATTGCTATCGAGGCTGACAGGAGCATTGAGTGAACCAGGACGGCCTGCGATATTTTCAATCTCCTTCACCTTCTCGACTGGGATCTGCATTACCTTTGCGATTTCCTTGCGGGTGGGAATACGATTGAGTTTCTGTGTAAGGCCATCCCGTACTTTACGCCATCTTGAAATCGTATCATACATGTAGACGGGAATGCGGATCGTCTTTCCTTGATTGGAGAGTGCTCGCATGAGCGCCTGTTTGATCCACCAAGATGCGTAGGTTGAGAAACGGTACCCTCTTTTGGGGTTGAATTTCTCAACCGCCCTCATCAAACCGATATTCCCTTCTTCAACCAAGTCTGAAAAGGAAAGCCCCATGTTCGTGTAGCGCTTGGAGATGGAAATCACAAGCCTGAGGTTTGAGCGAATCATCCTATGCCTCGCCTCCTGAAGCCCCCTACCCTTCGATTGAACTTTTTCTCCGAGTTCAATCTCCTCTTCGGCTGTTAGGAGGGGAATTCGCTCGATCTGCTTGAGGTAGATTTTCATCGGGGTCCGATCGAGGGTGTGCTCCGTTTCCTCGATGACCCCTTCTTCACCTTCTTCCCCCTCTTTATCTTTCTTTCGGGGAGGAGGAACAAGATGAGGAGGATGACTTATTTTTTCTTCCTTCTTTTTCTTTTTCCTATGAACGGGCTTTTTGGAACGCTTTTTTTTCTTCTTCCGCCTCACGTCTCTCCCTTGCGATCAAATTTCTTGCGTTTCTCGAGAGCTGCTGCCTGGGCCGCTGCGAGGCGAGCGATCGGCACACGATAAGGCGAACAACTGACATAATTCATCCCGACGCGGTGGCAAAACTTGACTGAGCTTGGATCGCCTCCATGTTCGCCGCAAATTCCTATTTTCAGATCCCGTCTGACCGATCGGCCTTTTTCTGTTCCCCAACGAATAAACTGGCCGACCCCTTCCTCATCCAAGCTCTGAAAAGGATCCTTCTCGAAAATTCCCTGTTGCAAATAATCTCCGAGGAACTTTCCGGCATCGTCTCTTGAGAAACCAAAGGTCATTTGTGTCAAATCGTTAGTACCAAAGGAAAAGAACTGAGCGACCTCGGCAATCCGATCGGCTACAAGAATCGCTCGAGGAATTTCCATCATGGTACCTATAAGATAATCGACACGACTCCCTTGTTCCTCGAAAACTTTCTCAGCGATTTTCTCCATTCGATCCTTCAAGATGGTGAATTCCTTGTAGGCGCCTATCAGTGGAATCATGATCTCTGGAAGGACCCGAGCGCCATGCTTTTTGATCCGACACGCAGCTTCGAGAATCGCCCTTACCTGCATGTCATAGATTTCAGGAAAGGTGATTCCGAGTCGACAACCGCGATGCCCCAACATGGGATTAAACTCATGGAGCTCTTCCACCTTGTGTTTAATCTCCTCAAGCGACACCTTCATGACCTCGGCCATTTCCTTCTGGCTTGGCTCGTCGTGAGGGAGAAATTCATGAAGAGGCGGATCCAAAAGACGAATGGTTACAGGAAGACCATCCATGGCTTCGAAAATTCCCTCGAAATCTCCCCTCTGCATCGGAAGGAGTTTCTCAAGCGCCTTGGCTCTTCCCTCTACATCCTGTGCGAGGATCATCTCGCGGACTGCGATGATGCGGTCTCCTTCAAAAAACATATGCTCGGTACGGCAAAGTCCGATGCCTTGAGCGCCAAACTTTCTCGCTACGGTTGCATCGTTCGGAGTATCAGCATTGGCCCTCACTTGAAGCCTTCGCATCTTATCGGCCCAGCTCATTAACCTGGCAAAGTCTCCGCTGAGCTCTGGTTCTATCGTTTTGAGCTTTCCCTTGTAGACTTTCCCAAGGCTCCCATCGAGTGAAATAAAATCTCCTTCTTTGATAGTGTTGTTGCCAACTCGAAACTCTTTCGCTTCGTAGTCGATGCGGAGATCGCCACAACCTGCGACGCAACACTTTCCCATGCCCCTGGCGACGACAGCGGCGTGGCTCGTCATTCCTCCGCGAGCAGTCAGAATTCCCTGAGCTGCGAACATTCCCCCGATATCCTCAGGTGAGGTCTCAATGCGGACCAAGATAACGGGCTCTCCTTTCTTGGCTTGAGCCTCTGCATCATCTGCATTAAAGACAACGCAACCTGTGGCGGCGCCTGGTGAGGCGGGAAGTCCCTTGGCAATTTCTTCTTTCTTCTCTTTCGGATCGAATGTGGGATGAAGAAGCTGGTCCAATTGCTTCGCTTCGACTCTCAGAATCGCTTCTTCTTGATTAAGAAGTTTCTCTTTGACGAGATCGACTGCAATCCGCACAGCGGCCTGAGCAGTCCTCTTCCCATTCCTTGTTTGCAGAAGGAAGAGTTTTCCTTCTTGAACTGTGAATTCGATGTCCTGCATATCTCGATAGTGGCGTTCGAGTTTCTCTCTGATTTTACAAAGCTGCTTGTAAATCTCGGGCATCTGAATCTTGAGTTTATCCAAAGGCTCGGGTGTCCTAATACCTGCCACCACGTCTTCACCTTGGGCGTTTACGAGATATTCACCATAGAATTTGTTTTCGCCAGTGGATGGATTTCGGGTAAAACAGACTCCCGTTCCCGAAGTCTCCCCCATATTTCCGAAGACCATTGCCTGAACATTGACAGCGGTCCCAAGAAGTCCTCGGATTTCATTGAGGTCGCGGTACTTGATAGCCCTTGGGTTATTCCAGGACTTGAAGACGGCATTGATTGCCTTGTTCAGTTGAAGGTGGGGGTCCTGCGGAAATTCTTCTCCTGTTTCTTCCTGATAGGCAACCTTGAATTGTCTGACAATATCCTTGATGTCATTGGCCTGAAGATCGGTGTCTTGGGCTGCGTGAACCTGCTTTTTCTTTTTCTCAATGATGTGTTCAAAGGTCTCGTGCTTCACGCCCATGACCACATTGCCAAACATTTGAATGAACCTCCGATAGGCATCCCAAGCGAAACGTTCATTCTCCGTTTTAACAATGAGGCCCTGAACCACTTCAGCGGTCAGACCGAGATTCAAAACGGTGTCCATCATGCCTGGCATGGAGACAGCGGCACCGCTTCGCACAGATACGAGTAAGGGGTTATTCCTGTCGCCAAAACGGTATCCCATTGCGTCTTCAAGCTTGGCAAGGTGTGTTTTGATCTCTTCTTCGAGGCCGCTTGGCCATTTCTCTCCGTTCTCATAAAAGAGTGCGCAGGCCTGGGTAGAAATGGTAAATCCAGGGGGGACAGGAATGCCGATTCGCGTCATTTCAGCGAGATTGGCTCCCTTACCTCCCAAGAGATCCTTCATGCCTGCATTTCCTTCGGCATGACCTTTACCAAAAAAATAAACAAATTTTTGTTTCTTGGATTGTTTACCGCTTTTTGCTTTCTTTTTCATCGTTGCTAAACTCCCCATCTTAAATGGCTCCTTTCGATCATTTTATTCACGAACCTGTGACAATAAAGACAAGTCGGCCACCCCGTCCGTGTAAAGAGTGTTGATTTCTTTCATTAAGGCTTGCCGATTTCTCCTGATCGGAGCGTCCTCGACATTCACCATCACGCGCTCAAAAAACTGATGAAGCGGATCATAAAAGGTTTCTCCATAAAGTCGAGTGAGACCGTCGTAATCTTTCTTCTCAAGAGCTGCCTTGAGCTCAGGTTCTTTCTTCTGCAGAAGACCGAAAAGTTCTTTTTCTAGTTCATCCTGGAAAAGCTTAGGATCGACTGAATGCAGAGCCTCCTTCACCCCTTTTAAGATATTGCTTGTCCTCTCAACCACTTTACTGGTTTTAAAAAAGACGTTGGGCTGTTTTGAGGAGAGTTCATGGAGCGCGCCGAAGCGTTCGAAAACGTCTGCCAGGTCGTCAAAAGACGATTTCATAACGCTCTGCAAAATTTCATAGGAGCGTGTACCCGATTTAACTTGAAGCTCGAAAGCAACGCGATCTCTCAAAAAGTCGGTGAACTTTTTTATTACCTCTTCAACAGATGCATCCAATCTCACTTTGAATTCAGAATGACTTTCCTGGATTAACTTTGAGATAGAGAATCGAAGCGAGAAGCTTCGAACAAGTTTGATTAATATCCCGCCTGCCCTTCTCAAGGCATAGGGATCTTCGCTTCCCGTTGGATCAAGACCCATCCCGAAGGCGCCAACTAAAAGATCAAGCCGATCAACGATACCAAAAAGAGCCCCAAGTAGACTGAGCTTCTTAGAGAGAGTCTTGTAATCTTCGCCTAAATTTTTTGGGAGATACTGTTCGCCGATTGCCCGAGCTACTTCCCCTGACTCACCACTCGCATGGGCATATTCTCTACCCATGATTCCCTGAAGTTCAGGAAATTCCCCGACCATGTGTGTCACAAGATCTGCTTTGGAAAGATAGGCTACGCGATCCAAACTTTTCTGGAGTTCTTGATGTCCTGAGAGATGGGACAAATCACTTGCGAGCCCACGAAGTCTAACGACTTTCTCCTCCATGGTTCCCAATCGGCCGAGAAAGACAAGTTCCCTCAGACGAGCGACTTTCCTCTCAAGCGGCTCCTTGCTATCCTCTTCATAAAAGTATTGAGCGTCCCTCAAGCGTGACCCCAAGACATTTTCATAATCCTGCTGAATCCTTGAAAGGTCTGATCTTCGACCATTCAAGACGGCCACAAAACGATTTGCTAAATGACCTCGCTCGTCATGGCAAGCAAAAATCTTCTGGTACTTCTTCATGCATGTGGCCAGAACCTCTTCAGGAAGATCTCTATAAGTGCCTGAGAATTTACCCTGGACGAGAAACGGTTCTTCAACAAGCTGCGCAGTCTCGTGAACCAGATCACTATCAAAATCTTTCTGATGGAATTTCTTTTGAAGCCTCTTCTGAATCAAATTTTCTCTTTCTTTGAGCGAAAGAATAACGTGTTGGGATTTTAATTTTCTTTGATATTCTTTCCAATCCGCTTTCTGAATGGGAAGAGGACGTGCCCCCAGAAACCTGTGACCATAACTTACGCGACCTGCTTTAATTCCAGCCAAGGGAAAGGAAAGAATCTTCTTTCCGTAAAGGGCAACAACCCAACGGATAGGCCTTGGAAACCGAAAAGCTGATTTTTCCCATCGCATCGTCTTGGGAAAGAAAAATGAACTCAGGATTTCTGTAATCAAACGTGGAAGAATCTTGACGGTCGCTTCGCCCTTGGTGATTTTCTCAAAAGCAACGTAACGGCCGCGCGGCGTTTCCTGAATTTTCACATCCCGAAGTGATGCCTTTTTTGAATGAAGAAACCCTGTCAATGCTGGCGTTGGTTTTCCCTCACCCTCATAGGCTTTATCTTGAGCTGGCCCTAAAATCGTTGTCTTCTCTTCGGCTTGAGCGGAAGCGAGATCTTCGACAAAAAAAGCAAGCCGCCTCGGCGTAGCCTCAACGTAAATTTCTTTGTGGCCGAGCCTATTTTTAGAAAGAGGCTTTCGAATATTTTCAACGCCCACCGCGTAAACTAAGTCGAGACTTGCCATCGGCAGTTCTTCTGTTCCAATCTCAATCAAGAGGGACGTTGTAGGCATCGTAAGATTCAGCGTTTGCTTAGCAGAGGAAAGTGGAGTGCTTCTCGGCTAGCGAGATACCCTTCTGCGCAAGCACGAGCAAGAGAACGAATTCTGCCAATAGCAGCAGGTCTTTCATTGACACTGATCGCGCCCCTTGCATCCAGGATATTAAAAACATGGGAACTCTTCAAACAAAGATCATAAGCAGGAAGGACCAGACCTTCTTTTAGTAGTCGGTACGCTTCCTTCTCGTAATCCTCAAAATGCCGTTTGTAGAGGTCAATGCTCGCCACTTCAAAATTGAAGCGCGAAAATTCCTTTTCGCCCTGCAGGTGGACTTCTCCGTAAGTTACCTTATCATTCCATTGAATGTCAAAAACGGATTCCTTTCTCTGAAGAAACATGGCGAGCCTTTCAAGGCCGTAGGTAATTTCGCAGGAAATGGGGTCAAGATCGATTCCGCCACATTGTTGGAAATAAGTAAACTGGGTGATTTCAAGACTATCAAGCCAAACTTCCCAACCCAAACCCCAGGCGCCGAGTGTCGGCGATTCCCAGTCGTCCTCGGCAAAGCGTAAATCGTGATTCAGGGTCTTGATCCCACAGGCTTCTAAACTTTTGAGGTAGAGTTCCTGAACATTATTGGGTGAGGGTTTAAGAATAACCTGGTATTGGTAGTAATGTTGAAGACGGTGGGGGTTTTCGCCGTAACGGCCGTCCGTGGGTCGCCTTGAAGGTTCCACATAAGCGGCCTTCCACGGCTCAGGACCCAGAGCTCTCAAAAAGGTATGGGGAGAAAAGGTGCCCGCTCCGACTTCCAGGTCATAGGGTTGCACGATAAGGCAACCCTGTTTGGCCCAGTAATCATTCAGATTTTGAACTAACTCTTGGAATTTCAAGGGCTTAGGCATCCTTTAAGGGTTAAAAGTGGTGTGGGATTCTATCAAATGCGCCTAGCCCAGTCAAATGAAGGTGCTGGAGAGAACGCGGACCGCGCGAATCCGCGTTATTCTCTCCAGGAATGAGAAACCTAGTCTTGTCTCCTCACAACGGGTTAAAGTGTGATTTGACTTTTGATCCTCTCGAACTTGGCCTGTCCAATACCTGGCACGCGGACCAAATCCTCGAGTTTTTGGAAAGGTCCATTGGCTTCGCGGTCTTTAACGATCCGTTCTGCCAGCATAGGACCAATTCCCTTTACGGTTTCAAGCTCATCCGCACCAGCTTTATTGACGCTGACTTTAATAACCTCTGCTTCCTTCTCAGAAGCAGGAGCAGCATGCACCCGACCAAACGGTCCTATGAAAGAACCACTCAGAAGGCAGCTAGTAAGGACAATGAGAAACCACCGACTCTTGTTTTGCATTCTCTTCACCCCCTTTCTCTTTCAAGCATTACTGATTAATACCTTCAATCAGTAGGACTGCAGAAGTTGACATCAATACACCTTCCGTAAGTTCTACGTTATCTCCTAGCTAATCCGTTATTCAGGAAGAACAGACCCCCTTTCCTTAGGTCAGGAAGGCTAACAT
>JACQLI010000058.1 GCA_016204125.1 Candidatus Omnitrophota bacterium | reverse complement strand
TTTTTTGTCAATAAAAATATATATCTTATTAAATTACCCTAACCCCATATTCTCTGTTGAAATTCCTAAATACCTCTCTATAATGAGAACATGCTCAAGATTGGAAATCGGATCCGAGATCTCAGGAAGGCAAAAAAAGTTACTCTTATTGACCTTGCCAAACAGACGGGGATTGCTCAGGCAACCCTTTCTCGTATTGAAACAGGACAAATGACGGGTACAGTTGAAAGCCATCGAAAGATCGCTGAGGCACTCGGCCTGAGTCTCGCTGAGCTCTATGCACCGCTCGACCGCCGTTACGATGAAGTCGCCCTTTCTAAGCAGGAAACCCCTCATAAGGTCGTCCACCAGAGTCGAGGTTGCCAGATTGAACTTCTGACGCAGGAGGTCACGAAGAAGAAAATAACGCCCCTTCTCCTAAAACTTTCAGGCAACGCAAAGACAACTCTTGAACGAGGCGAACGTGGGGTTGAGAAATTCCTTTGGGTCTTGGAGGGGGAAGTTGAGCTTGGCTTAGAAAAAGAGAGCTATTCCTTGAAGCAGGGTGACTCGATTTATTTTGATGCTTCCATTCCTCATCGACTTTCCAATCCAAAATCTAAGGCCGCTGAGGTCTTCATAGCCGTCTCGCCGTCCAAAATCTAATTTCGTTTCACTAGAAATCTAATCAAACCAAGGCCTATCAGCATGAGTGTGCTGGGTTCTGGGATGACTGTTCCTGTAGTGGTGGGCAATTGGCGTAGAGTAAAAGTATATCCTCCGAAATATTCAGCAAAATCGGGCATGTTTTCATTAAAGTCAGGTACATCGATTGAAAAGCTAAAGAGAATCTCCTCTCCTGGCGCGAGCGCCCCTCCGCTCCACCAAATCTCATCAGCCATATGATTTAACGTACCAAAAACTGGAGTATCCGTATCGTCATAACCACCTACGTTTGCAATTTGAACGAGATTAGAGGGCGTAGGGTCTTTGTCAGGAAAATCGAAGTCCAATCCATCATCAGGAGAAGAGAGAACAAAATTGTCTCCTGAACCAAAACCCAATGCAAAATGATAGTCAAGCCAAGTGTGACTGGTATCATTTAAAACCCGTTCAATGAAGAATTGATCCGTAACCCCTCCTGAGTCCACGACAGTAAAAATAATATCAAAGGGGTCACCGAAGTTAAAATCACCTAAAAAGTTTACGGTGTTATCCACAAGCCGTTTCTCCACTTCAGTAACATTAAAAGGAAGAAAAAATGGTTCTTCAGGAAGAATAATACCATTGTTTTCTATAACAGGATCAACCGAAGCTGTTCCATCATTATCGTTGTTCGAAAGAGGGTTGGAAGCGTTTCCTCCTAAATTCTCACCAGGACCCCTTGAGACGAAATCGAGAACGTCTACCGCTACACCTGCCAAGAGAATTTTCGTACTTGAAAGCAAAATCAGCAAAGTGAAAAGAAGCCACTTTAACGAGCAATGTCTACATAAAACATAAGTATTTCTCTGCCTTTCTCTTAATTTCAGGAAGTGCTTCATGTTGTGGGAATGTTGCATATATCATGCCAAAACCTTTCTCTGTCCGTTTCGCACGAAATTTCAATAATCTAAGCACGATACGTAATTGCATATTCATCAGAAATCTCTCGTACAGATATTGACTGTGGATTTTTTTAGACAGTGAGTTTAAAAAAAACGACAATACAACAATAGTGAAAGCAGGCTGGGAAACCTACGGAGTACTGACTTTAAGCCATTGGAGATAGGCATCGTTACCATCTCTGATAATAAGCGAAATGATTTCGGGGACATCGTAAGGGTGATGTTTCTCAAGAAACCTGCGAAGTAAAGAAAATCGTGAAGTGCGGGTTTTAATAATAAGAAGAAATTCTTTCGCGTGGTCAATCTTTCCCTGCCACCAGAAAAAGGATTCAGCAGGACCCAGAAGATTAACGCATGCGGCTAATTTTTGACTGAGAATAAGACGTGCAAGCTGGCGCGCCTTCGCGCGACTGGGAAGGGTCGTTAGAACAACGATGAATCCGCTCGGCACTATCGCCCGGTCAAGGAGGCCCGAAACCCTGTGTGTCCATCTCCTAAGCTGACATGACCTTCTCGGGCAAGCCATCCAAGGCTCATCAAAAGGAGATTTCGGTCCTTCTTAATGCCTCTTACCAGTTCATCGAGAGTAGCTGATCCGTTCTGATCAAGAAAATGCCAGATGTCCCCTGCTGCAATTCCAATCTCTGTAATCACGAATACCTCCTTTTTGTAGCAATCTTATCAGATTATTGCGATCCTTTCAACCTACCGAGATACTTTTTTAAATAAGCGCCTGTATAAGAACTCTCTTCACGAACCACTTCCTCAGGAGAACCCTGAGCCACGATCTTGCCTCCTCGGTCTCCTCCTTCGGGGCCTAAATCGATGATAAAGTCAGCCATTTTGACGACATCCAGGTTATGCTCAACGACTAGTACGGTATTGCCTGCATCTCGAAGCTCAAAAAGCGCCTTCAGAAGATTTTGGATGTCGGCGAAATGAAGGCCTGTTGTAGGTTCATCTAAAAGATAAATCGTTTTCCCCGTCGAACGCTTTGCCAATTCACTCGCCAGCTTAATCCTCTGCGCCTCTCCCCCAGAAAGAGTGGTTGAAGGCTGTCCCAACTTGAGATAACCCAGTCCAATGGTTCTCAGAAGCTGAAGTTTCTCCCGCAAGAGAGAAATTTCAGAGAAAAACGTGAAGGCTTCATCGATCGATAGATCCAGAACATCTGCAATCGTTTTCCCTCTATATTTAATCTCCAGCGTTTGCTCGTTGTAACGCCTGCTTCGACAATTGTCACAAACAACATAGAGGTCGGGAAGAAAACTCATCTGAAGTTTCTCATACCCTTCCCCCCGACAGGTTTCACAGCGGCCCCCCTTCAGGTTGAAACTGAAGCGTGAGGGTGAATAATTCCGAAGTCTCGCCTCTTGGGTTTGAGCGAACAATTTTCGAATCAGACCGAAAAGATCCGTGTAGGTCGCTGGATTGGAGCGAGGAGTTCGGCCAATAGGCGCCTGATCAATTTCAATCACTTGCTCAATTTGATCGATCCCACGAATCGAGCTAAATTTTCCAACTCGGTAGTTCGTCTTCCAAATACGATTATGGAGTTCCCTATAAAGAATGTCATGGATAAGAGTGCTTTTCCCAGAACCAGACACGCCTGTTACGCAAACAAAAAGACCAAGAGGAATACGAACATTAATCTTTTTCAGATTGTGTTCCTGACAGGTCTTGAGCTCGATAAAAGGGGTTTTTCGCCACGGTTTACGACCTTGAGGAAGTGGAATGGTCAATTCCCCTGTGAGGTATTTGCCCGTCAATGAACGAGACGCCTTCGAAAGAGCCTTTGAATCGCCCTCGCCTACTAATTCTCCTCCTTGCATGCCTGCGCCAGGCCCAAGATCAACAAGGTGGTCAGCTCTGCGAATTGTTTCTTCGTCATGTTCGACCACCACTACTGTATTTTTAAGATCGCGGAGCTTCTCAAGCGTATCGAGCAGTTTTGCATTATCACGCGGGTGAAGACCGATGGACGGCTCGTCAAGAATATAGAGGACTCCTGTTAGACCCACGCCAATTTGCGCAGCCAATCGGATCCGCTGGAGCTCCCCTCCAGCAAGTGTGGCGACCGATCGGTCTAAGGTAAGGTAGCTGAGGCCCACATTTCTTAAAAAATGAAGTCTTTCCCGAATTTCTCTAAGGATGGGATCTGTGATTTTCCCTTTTTTCTCAGGGAAAGAGAGCTTACCGAAATGAACACTTGCTTCCTCTATTGAGAATGCTGTCCACTCGACAATATTTTTCCCCCCGATTCGCACTCCTAGACTTTCTCTTCGAATCCTTCCGCCACGACAGTTCGGGCAGATTTCCTCCCGAAGGAATTTAGCTACTTTACGCCGCAAAGTTTCTGAACTTGTCCTGTGAAAAAGATTCTCTAATTCGTCGATGAGACCTGATTCGTCTCCTTCACCCCAAAAAAAGGCTTCACGTGCCGCCTCGGGCCACCCTTTGAAGGGTGTATGGACGTCGAATTCGTATTTCTCGGTAAGGTCTGAAACAAGTTCTTCAATGAAATATTTATTGAATGAGAAAAAGATTTCTTCGTTGAGAGCTCCGCGAAAGATAGGTTTGGAATCATCTTTAATCACACCATGGGCAAGTAAAAGTGAAAGTCTCCCCATCCCCCGACATTTTGGACAGGCTCCATACGGACTGTTGAATGAAAAATGATTGGGCATCAGTTCGGGAATGCTGATCTGACATTTAGGACAGGTCCTCTTGGTAGAGAAAAATCTATCTCCGACAACACATTCCCCTTCCGCCAGCTCAAACGCGTGTCGAACGGCATCTTTTAGACGCTTCATATCGGTATCTCGAATAGAAAGATGATCGATCAGAATATCAATGTCATGGCGCTGCGTTTTTTTAAGCTTAAGATCCTTTCGAAGTTCAACCATTTTTCGATCGATCCGAGCTCGGTTGTACCCTTTTTTCAAAATTGCCTGAAAGATTTTTTGATACTCACCCTTACGGCCACGAACGATGGGCGCAAAGATTTGGACCGCTTTTCCTTTGAATTCATTCAAAATCTCCGAAAAGATTTCGTCAAGTTTTTGTCCTCCTAGGGGTCGACCGCACTCGTAACAAAAAACTTCGCCGACTTTTGCAAAAAGAAGCCTCAGGTAATCAAAGATTTCGGTAACGGTTGCAACGGTTGAGCGAGGATTGCGGGCAAGTGAACGCTGCTCAATGGCAATGGCGGGTGAGAGACCCGTGATTTGGTCAACTTCTGGTTTTTTAAGTTTTTCTAAAAATTGACGGGCGTAGGAAGAAAGACTTTCGAGGTAACGGCGTTGACCCTCTGCATAAAGAGTGTCGAATGCAAGGGAGGACTTTCCCGAACCTGAAAGCCCTGTGATGACCGTGAAGCTATTTCTTGGAATTTCGAGATTTAAATTTTTAAGGTTGTGTTCCCTGGCACCGCGGATCTGAATTGAGGAAACCATCAGGTCCCGATATGGAGATGACCAAAAATTTTCTTAAGAGTAGCTACAGAAGATAGAACGGCAAGCTCACTTGTCCTTGGATTTCGCTTGGAGGGAAAATTTTCAACGACGGTCCGTATGGAGCCGAAATCTCCCTCAATTTCTACTTCATGTTGATTCCGTTTATAAGTAGGTGAGGTAAGAATACGCACTAGGGTTCTCTTAGACCCTATCCCCGCTAAAGCCAATGTGGCTGCAACATTCACATTTTGGGGGAAGGCCCGAGTTGCCTGGGCAGCATTTCCTTCAAAAATCAGAGTGGGTTTTGTGATACGAGAAAGGTTAATCCTTTTTTCGAGAAGATAAGGAGCCCCCGCCAAACCAGCGAGAGGCTTCCTGGTTGTCAGTGTCACTTTATGGATGCGGCCTTCATTTGCAGCGAGGACTCCGTCCACGCCTGCAAGTGCTCCTGAAGGGATCCAAAGTTTTCCCTTGGTCTTTTTCAAAACCAAGGAAAGGCCGTTCCATGCAAGAAGGCCGCCGACACTTAGAATCAAAACCTGCTTGCCACGTTTGAGCGCTTCTTTAGCAACAGAAAGTGCGATCTCTTGCGAAGCCGCTTCAATGACTACATCTGAGCGTGCGACCAAGGAAGGCCAGGGAAGTGATTTTGCGCGCGGCGCCCACTTGCCTTGGATCTCTTCGATCCTCTCCTCCTTGATATCGCAAATAGAATCGACCCGAACCTTGTCATGAAATTCCTTCGTAAGAATTTCGACGAGGCGAGAACCGATAGCGCCGAGACCAATAATACCAACTGAAATGAGTTTCATTTTAAAAGGGAGGACTTTCCTCTATTTTGAGAAGGAGATTTAAGATTTTAAAGACAGAATGCGGTTTTGTTTGTCTACGTAAACCATCTTGGGCTGATGTCTTTCAAGCTCCTCGTCCGTCATAACCGCAAAAGACATGATGATAACTATATCACCCTTTTGGGCATATTTGGCGGCGCCTCCGTTCATACAGATAACGCCTGATCCCGATTCACCTGGCATCGCATAACTCTCGATTCTTGACCCATTGTTCAAATTGGCAATCAGAACCTTCTCCCAAGGGGCAATATTCGCAGCCTTCAGGAGTTCCTCATCGACAGTCACACTTCCTTCGTAGTCGATTCGAGAATCGGTTACTGTAGCACGATGAATTTTTGCTTTAAGGATTTGTCGGTACATAGGCCAAATCTAGGCACGTATTATAACATTATCAATCAATCTTGTCTCGCCAACCCACCCCGCCACGGCAATAACGATCTGACCTCGGATAGACTTAACTGGTTGTAGTGACTTGGCTTCCACGATTTCTATATAATCTATCTTACGCAGCTTTGACTTTAGGCTCTTAAGGATTCCGTTTCTGATAGAAACTACGTTCCGATTCCCCTTACGAATAGCCTTCTTAGCCCAGTTCAAGGACCTGGAAATGGCAAGCGCACGTTCCTTTTCTTTGAAAGAAAGGTAGGCATTGCGGGAACTGAGCGCAAGCCCCTTCTTATCCCGAATCAAAGGAAGCACCCTTATCTCGACGCCGAAGTTCAAGTCACTCGCCATCTGTTTGATGATGAGGGCCTGCTGATAATCTTTGGCGCCAAAATACGCCCTATGCGGTTTTGTCACGTTAAAAAGTTTCGCCACCACCGTGGCGACACCTTGAAAGTGCCCAGGCCTAAACTTTCCACACAGCCCTCGGCTCAAATCTTTCACTTCAATCAAAGTTTGATAACCCTCTGGATAAAAAGAGCTGCGGCTAGGCATGAAAAGATAATCCACCTTTTCTTTTGCGAGCATGGCTCGATCTTTCTGAATTCTCCGTGGGTATCTTTTGAAGTCGTCCTTCGGCCCAAACTGCAAAGGATTGACAAAAATACTCACGACAACCACGCGGTTTTCACTCCTTGCTTTCCGAATCAGTGAAAGATGTCCCTCGTGAAGCGCCCCCATTGTGGGTACGAAACCGATACCCTTTCCTCTTGATCGAAGACGCCCCATTTCTTGTTGAAGCTCACGAGGACTCTGAATAATCTTCACGAAGGAACTTTCTCCAGTTCCTGAAGGAGTTCTCTCACGCTTTTCTTGAGTTTGGGGTGGATCCACTCTGGCTCAAGTTCACAGAAAGGAGCCAAAACAAAAGCTCTTTCATGGAGTCTCGCGTGGGGAATCGTCAATTCTTCCTCTTCAATGATCTCATTTCCAAAAAAAAGGATATCCATATCAATCTCGCGAGGGATATTGCGTTCACCTCGGTTTCGTCCCAGCCTTTTTTCTATTTCAAGAAGCTCATTCATCAATTCTTTTGGAGAAAGTCTTGTTTTGACTTCCCAGACAGCATTGAGAAATTTACCTTGAGGAGGACCACCTATAGGTTCAGTTTCAATGGCGGTGGAAGCACGAAGGAAATGGGTGCGGGGTAGATTTTCGATAAGTTCTCGTGCGGCGTTTAAATATGACGACCGGTCGCCGAGATTGGAACCGATACCGAGGAAGACCCGTTCAAAACGCCTTGCCACTATGGATTTTCTCAATTCTCTTGAGGGCTTCTTCTAAACGCTCTTCCCGATTCGTAAGACTCGCACGAACATAGCCTTCACCATTCGGCCCGAAGCCATTTCCAGGAGTTAATACAATCGCAGCGTCTTCGAGAAGCTTCAGAGCAAGTTCACCAGACGTGTATCCTGGTGGAACAGGAATCCACACATAAAATGTTCCCTTCGGCATGGGCACATCCCAGCCCAAACGGTTCAAACCTCTTACAAAAAGATCGCGCCTCTTCTGGTAGATTTGAACGTTTTTCTGATAGGCATTCCTGCCCTTTTTTAAAGCCTGTATTCCTGCGAACTGAATGGCCTGAAAGATGCCTGAATCAACATTAGCCTTGATCTTGGCAAGAAACTTAAGCACTTCACGATTCCCTACCGCAAAGCCGATTCTCCAACCTGTCATATTGTAAGTCTTGGAAAGCGAGTGAAATTCAATGGCTACTTCCTTCGCGCCTTCAATCTCTAGAATACTAGGCGCCACATATCCATCGAAAGTGATTTCAGAATAGGCGCCGTCTTGGGCAATCAGGAGACCCTGTTCCCTGGCAAACGAGACAGAATTTTTAAAAAACTCCTTTGTCACGCAAGCAGAAGTAGGGTTATTGGGATAATTGAGAAAAAGAAGCTTTGCCTTCGCTAGCACTTCTGACTCAATCAAAGAGTAATCGGGCAGAAAATCATTCGAATCCAGAAGCGGAAGAAGATAGGGAGTGGCGCCTGCAAAATGAGTTGCCGACTTATAAACGGGATAACAGGGATCGGGAACTAACGCAATATCTCCTGGATTTAGGAGGGCGAGGGGGAGATGGGCAATACCTTCCTTGCTACCGATTAAAGGAAGAACCTCCTCATTGGGGTCCAGTTTGACATGGAAGCGTTCTTGGAACCATGCTGCGAATGTCTCACGAAGCTCAGGAAGGCCCTCGTCCAAAGCATAGCGGTGATTCTTGGGATCTTTGGCACCTTCGTAAAGCGCTTCAATGACAAAATCAGGAGTCGGGAGATCAGGATCCCCTACCCCAAGGTCAATCACATCCTTGCCTTTGGCACGGAGTTCCCGCTTCTTGCGGTCAACTTCCACAAAAAGATAGGGCGGAAGTTTCTTAAGTCTTTCTGGGGGGTCTAAGGAAAAGGGTTTTTTCCGCATCGTCGTTTAGAAGAAACGAGCGGATTATAACAGATCAGAAGGCTCGGTCAAAGGGATGCCGAACCGAGTAACTTGGATTGAGCCTGAGGAGTTCGCCCAGAAGACGCATCCATCGGTCTGCAAATTCCATTCGATGGGTCTCCTGCCACGCAGAGTAGAACCTTAGGAACTCTCCCTCCAAGGAACGAAGGTTACGGTGCTTTCGAAGCATGACTAGGTCCTTTCCCAAAATGGGGGTCTGTTTTTTTCAATTCTTCAAAGGCTTGATCTGCTTTGGTTTTCAAAGCGGGGTCTTTTGTCTTAAGCCACTCGGAATAGAGATCAAGAAAGTAATCGATTCTCGCCCGCTTCGTTGATTCTCTCTCGTACACGCTGAGCTCTTCCAGAAATTTGTCAAATGCCTGATCTCGAAAACGGGTAACAAAGTGAAGGTAATCTCTTCGAACGAGCTTAAGGAGTCCTGAATAGGCATCAAAATTCCGACCTAGCTTTTCCAGGACATCGCCGACGCCAGTTCGTTTCCGGTAAATTCGAGAATGGTAATTTGCGGCTTGCTCGTAGTAGAGTCTGCCAAGCTCAACGAAGTGCCTTTGCGACTTACGAAAGATCCCTCTCCATGGCTTAGCTGTCAGGTCACCAAATATCGACAGGTGCACCAAGAGATGGTCTGCGTTGACCTTAAAAATGAAGTAACGAATCGTTCGATCTTCTGTTGCTTTCACCCAACGCAATACGTCACTTGACTCCGTCGATAGATAAGGTTCTGAAAGTTCGTGATATTCAGGAAGTGCAACGGCAAAAAGAAGATGAGCTAAGTAGACATTGACGTCTTCGTCAAACTCCTCGATCAGACGATTAAAGTCTCCATCAAGGCGCGAACGGAGAATCGAGCTAAGAAGGAAGCGGATCGCTGAATCCCTTTCTCCTTTATCAATGTCGAAGAATAGGTACGGTTCTTTTGTCATCTCTTGTTCTCTTCTCTAGTTAAACCTTTTTAAACTTGTTTAGTTTAAACACCAATAAAAAAGCCTTTTCGGCTTTCAATAAAAGTTAGCATGTGGTTTCAAACTTGTCAAACTTGTGCCAAAAATACCACTTATATATAGCTATACCAATAGGTTACAAAATCTCATGTAGCTTCAGAACGGGCCTCAAAAGCCTTGATTGAACGCACCTGATTTAGAAACTTCTTGGTAACTAACCACCTCCCAAGTCTGTCGGTAAGGAACCTCCCAACGAGGTCCTCCATTTCCCTATTTGTGTTCACGCCCAAGGGATACTGGGCTGATTCTGTAAAACCGTGTTCCATGAAAAAGAGTATCGCCTCGACCACATCCCCTGTCAGAAGCCTCGCTTCGGTCGACTTCTGCCGACATTTGGGACAAAAGACCGCTCCTTGTTTCACGCTGAAGTAGATACGCTCGAGATGCGTCTGGCCGCATCCCACACAGCTTGAAAAATGCGGTAGAAGACCTACCTCGTTTAAGATACGAACCTCAAAAAAGCGGGCAATGAGAGACGGAGGAAGTGAGGGAAGGAACTGGAAAGCAAAATGAAGAAGTTCAAAGACAGGTTCGTGCGGATCATGAGGCTCTGTAAGCTGGTCTACCATCTCTACTAGATAATAGGCCGTTGCTAGGATCTCAAGGTCTCCACGTAAAGATTCGAAAGTCTTGAGGACACTTGCCTCTGATAAGAGATGAAGTTCGGATCGGATCTTTTCATAAAAAACAATTTCAAGGAGGGTAAAGGGCTCAAAGGTGCTTGGATGGGGCGTGCCTTCACGCCTCACCCCTTTAGCTATACCCTTAATCTTCCCGAATGAACGGGAAAAAGTTGTCACGATGAGGGAACTTGATCGGAAGGGCTGGCTTCTTAAAACAAACGCTTCGGTCTTTTGAATCGCCATCTCGTTCCCAGCACTTTTTTCACAACCTGTTTCTGTTTTTTCTCCATGAGCGCCTTCTTCCCAGGTGTTGAGTCGCGGTAGCCCATAAGATGAAGGATTCCGTGGCAGATATAAAGAAGAAGCTCTTCATCCCACTTGTTTCCAAACTGGGGCCCCCTTCGCCTCGCCGTCTCGACCGATACTACCACATCTCCCAGAAAAGGAGTCTTGCCCTGAGGAAAGGGTTTGCCTTCCATTTGCCCGAAGGCCATGACATCCGTAGGGGTATTCTCCCCCATGTATTCGTGATGGAGCTTTTGGATCTCTGAATCATTAACCAGTACGAGAGAAAGACCGATTCGCTTCCATCCTAGGATCTCCAGGACCTTCTGTGTCAGCTGAATGAGTTTTACCTTTGATAGACGAACCCTCCTCTGTTTGTTTTGAACAGTAATCTCAAATCGAGGGCGCGGCATAAACGAGCTAGGGATTACGAAATTTCGTGAACTGATCGACCCCAAAAATATCGGGCCGATTCGGATCGTGTTCCTTGGCGGGATAACTGACTCTCGTGTGAAAGATGGCCATCAAATTATGAACAAAGCTCTCCTGGATTTTGTGAAGATCTTTTAAAGTTAAATCGCATTCGTCGAGTTGACCATCGATAAACTTTTCGTTGATAATCTTTCTGACTAAATTACGGATTCCTGCGGGTGTCAGTTCCTTTTGACTCAAAGAACGGCTTGCGGCCTCTGTAGAATCAGCGAGAAGCGCCACAGCCGTTTCGCGGCTCTGGGGCTTAGGTCCTGGATACCTGAAGTCATCCGCTCGAACCGATTCTCCAGGGGCCGCTTGGTCAAGTGCCTTTTTGTAAAAATAGTAAATCACTCCCGTTCCCTGATGCTCGGGTATGAAGCGAATGATGAGATCCCGCAGTTTATACTTCTTAGCAAGTTCCATTCCATCCTTCACATGGTTCATGATCACAAGACTGCTCATCATCGGAGTCAATTTTTCGTGTCGACTCGAAGTTTGGGGAGTTTGATTTTCTGTAAAATATTCAGAACGCGCAATCTTTCCAATATCATGGAAATAGCAGCCCACACGAGCCAAAAGTGCTCTCGCACCGATCGCTTCGCATGCCGACTCTGCCAATGTGCTTACTACAAGGCTGTGGTGGTAAGTCCCTGGCGCCTCAACAATCATGCGCTTCAACAAGGGATGATTCAGATCGGATAGCTCGAGAAGGGTGATGTCCGTTGTCAAACCAAAGAGTGATTCAAACAGGGGGACGAGAAAGAAAGCGAGCGTCGTGGTAAGAAAACCATTTGCAAAGGCCAGTTGGGTCAAAGAAAGGACCTCGGAAAACTGCCAATCTTGGGAAAGCGAAAAGGCTACCAAGACAGCCACGTTCATCAGACCGATAGCGAGCCCCACCTTAAGAAAATGGATTCTTTTACGAACACGCCTGGCGGCAAAAGCACTGATGAGCGAACCAAGAAGGAGCATCAGAACAATCTCAAGACGGAACTCAGTTAAAGGAAGAGAAAGGATAGTTATAGAAAGACTCCCGAGAATTCCAAGCGAAGAACCCCAAAGAATGGTTAATAGAACGGCTGCCAAACTCCCTGGCAAGAGATAAAGTGAAGAATTGGGAAAGATCTGGCTGATTCGTTCAATCCCGAGAGTCATCAATAAGGTAGATAGAACGAGAGTGATAAAACGAGGGGAATAAAATTCCTTGGGTTGAAACTGCTTGAGATAGAGAAAGGATAAAGCCAGTCCCAAGAAGACGAAAATACCTATCGCAAAAAGTCTATTTCGGACTTCTTTCTCCACCATCTTTTTCTGTACCTGCATAAGCCGCTTCAACTGTTTGCTGTCAACCAACAGACCCTTCTGAACAATCATCTCGCCTCTTTTTACCTCTTCCATGACAGACGCCACAGAATCGGAAGCCGCCTTAAGATGTTCTTTGGTTCGAGTCTCATCAAAAAATAAATTAGGACGGATGGCTTGATTAAAAACCTCGACTACTGCATTTTGCAGGGTTTGATTCTTTACTTTCTCTCTATCGAGGACAGGGCCGATTTTCCCCTTCACTTCAGACAGGCTGAGTATCTCTTTGACTTCTTTCTCTTCTCCTACCTCTGTCGCAGGGTTGTAGCGATGAATCTTTTGCCTTCCCGAATCCATCAATTCTTTCTTTGCTGCATCATCTAGGACGCCCTCATTTAAAAATCGTTCCGAAAGAAGCGTAAGGAGTCTGAACATTTCCTCTTGAATTTCGGCTCCTTCGAAATTTGACGTGACAGAGCGCTTCACTTTGGGGTTCATGGTGTAAACGGGAAGAATGGGGGCTATTTTCTCTTCTCTGAGCCTTGCCGTCTCTTCCTCGTCTACAAATGAGACATGAACAGGAGAGAAGACAGTTCGGCTCGCTGGTTCATTCATCACGAACTCTTCTTGTCCCTGAATGATGCCCCTCTGGACTACAAGGATGAGGGTGGCGAGGAAAAAGGCGAGTACAAACGCGGAAAAGAGAAAAAGCTTATTTTTTTTCGTATCTTTCATAGGCACGGATAATCTCCTGCACCAAGGGGTGTCTCACCACATCCTTCTCAGTGAGGTGGACAAATTTGATTCCTTTGATGGAAGCAAGAATGGTCTGAGACTCTACCAGACCTGAATGCTTCCCTCCTGGCAGATCGATTTGTGTGATGTCTCCTGTAATCACAGCTTTGGATGAGAAACCAAGACGCGTAAGAAACATCTTCATTTGGGAATGGGTACTGTTTTGGGCTTCATCGAGGATCACAAAAGCATCGTTCAGCGTGCGGCCGCGCATATAAGCAAGTGGCGCAACTTCGATAATTCCTCTTTCGATATAGCGCGCGGCCTCTTCAAATTCGACCATCTCATAGAGGGCATCATAAAGAGGCCTGAGGTACGGATTGATCTTGGCGTAAAGATCCCCTGGAAGAAAACCAAGACTCTCTCCCGCTTCAACTGCAGGCCTCGTCAAAACAATCCTGGCTACCTGTTTCTTCTTAAGTGCATCGATAGCCGCGGCCATGGCGAGGTAGGTCTTGCCTGTGCCTGCTGGCCCAATAGAAATAACGATATCATTATGCTGAATCGCCTCAAGGTAAGCTTCTTGCCCCTTTGACTTACCCTTGATAATTTTCCCTCTATGAAAAAAACTCACGGGGCCCTTTCCTTTTGTGGAAGAAAACCAGTCTTTTTCTTCTGTACCCAATTCTCCTCGCAGAGTGGAAACTTTTCCCGAACGCAAGAGCTCAAGCTGATCCAGGAAAAATTGGTAAGCCGCATCCACATTTTTCTTGGAACCAGTTAAAGTGAGGCGGTGATTCCGCGCAGAAATATGGACTCTAAATTCCTTTTCAGCGAAGCGGAGATTCTCGTCGAGGTTTCCGTAGAGCTGGATGGCTTCGTCGTTTGAGTTAAGTTTAAGCGTCTTTTCCATCTATAATAAGGATAGTCTATGCCCCTCCCGCCTTCAAATGGAGCTCCTTAAGCTGTTTGGGCGAAACGTGAGAGGGCGCTTCGGTCATCAGGCACGTCCCCTTCTGAGTCTTAGGAAAGGCGATGACCTCCCGAATCGAATCTTTTCCCAGGAGAAGTGTTACCAACCGATCGAGCCCCAAGGCAATTCCTCCATGCGGCGGGGCTCCGAAACTTAAAGCCTTCAAAAGGAATCCAAATTTTTCTTCCGCATCTTTGGAGCTCAACTGCAAAGCCTTGAAGACTTTTTCTTGGACGTCTTTCCTGTGAATACGGATGCTTCCGCCTCCGATTTCTGCCCCGTTTAAAATCAAATCATAAGCCCGCGCCTTTGTCTTTTCGGGAGCGCTCTCAAGCATGGATAGGTCTACCTCCCTCGGAGAAGTAAAAGGATGATGACAGGCAACATATCTTTTTTCCTCTTCGCTCCATTCAAAAAGAGGAAAATCGGTGACCCAGCAGAGTTCAAATCGATCCTTTGGAATGGCAAGAAAGCTTTGCGCCAAATGAACTCTAAGGGCTCCCAAAAGAGTGGAAGCCCGAATATTTTCATCAGCGATCATAAAAATAATGTTTCCAGCACGAGCATCTACTCGTTTGATGAGATTGCTCAAACGCTCTGGCTCGTAAAACTTCGCTACGGGCGATTCAACTTCACCCCCTCTTTTGACCTTTATCCAGACAAGCCCTAGAGCTCCCAGTTCTCCAAGGTAACGAGTCAGCTCATCAAAATCCTTCCTTGAGAAATCTTTTCCCTCTGGCGTTGGGAAAACAAGCGCTTTGATTCGAGCGCCGCGTTCAACCGCCTCGGCAAAAATCTTGAAACCAATCCCTCGGTGCTCATCAGTTACATCTTCCAAGAGCATGTCAAAGCGAAGATCGGGTTTATCGCTTCCATAATGGGCAATGGCCTGTTCGTAAGGGATGCGGCGGAAGGGAAGCGGGATTTTCTTCTTGAGTAACTTTTCAAAAATGGATGCTGTCATACCTTCTACCACCTTCATGATGTCCTCTTCGGCCGCAAAGGACATTTCCATATCAATCTGAGTATGTTCGGGTTGGCGGTCTGCCCTCAAGTCTTCGTCTCTGAAACAGCGGGCCAATTGAAAATAACGATCGTAACCCGCCACCATGAGAAGCTGCTTAAAAAGCTGGGGTGATTGCGGCAGTGCGTAAAAAGTCCCTGGACTCAGTCTCGATGGTACTAGGAAATCACGCGCGCCTTCGGGGGTACTCTTGGTAAGGTAAGGAGTTTCAACTTCAATAAAATCGAGGGAATGGAGGTAATCGCGCGCAACGCGTGTAACGTCATAACGAAACTTGAGACTTTCTTGTAATTCCTGTCTTCTCAAATCGAGGAATCGGTACTTCAACCTTATTTCCTCAGAAACATCACTGCCTCCCGCAATTTCGAAGGGCGGGGTCGGCGATTCATTCAGGATCTCCAGCTCCTCAGCAACAACTTCTACCTCACCTGTCACAATCTTTGGATTTTCCGTGCCTGCAGGACGGTGTCTCACCTTCCCCTTGATAGAAATCACGAATTCAGAGCGCAATTTCTCTGCTTTGTCATGGACAGAAGGATTGGTTTCGGGATTGAAGACGAGTTGCGTTAAGCCCCACCTGTCCCGCAAATCGATAAAAATAAGATTGCCATGGTCGCGCCTTGCATGCACCCACCCAGCCAGGGAAACCTCTTTACCAATCATCGAAGCGTTGAGCAAACCGCAGGTGTGCGTTCGGAACATCAGAGAAGCTCTTTTAAGGTCGGAATAAGTTTGGAGATTTCGATCTGTTGCTGCGTATGCTTCTCAAGATCTTTCAGTGAAAGCTTCTTCTCTTTGAGTTCATCGTCTCCGCAGATAAGAACATAACGAATGCCAAGCTGATTCGCGCGTTTCAAATGAGCGCTAAGGGATGTCTCATGAGGGGTTATCTCAACAGGAAAACCCGCTTCTCTTAATCGAAGGATCTGTTCATCTGAAGCGCCTCGAAGCTTTGGGCCATCCACAAGAGAGGCAAAATAGATGCGGTGCGGTCCTATTATCTTGAGTGTTTGAAGAAGCCTCTCCATTCCAATTGAAAATCCAGTTGCAGGCACTTCCCCTCCTCCCAGCGATTCATAGAGCCCGTCATAGCGTCCGCCACCCGCCACGGCATCCTGCGCACCAAGCCCTGCGCTCGAGACTTCAAAAACAATTCCTGTGTAATAATCCATTCCTCGTACAAGACGTCCTTCAATCTTATAAGCGATCCCATACTCCTTTTTTAGGATTTCTCCGAGCTCATCAAAATTTTTACGGCAAACGGAACAAAGATCCCCTGGTGGAGCTTTCTGAATAATGGGCTGACAACTTGCGTTCTTGCAGTCAAAGATTCTAAGGACATTTTTCTCAAGTCGGTAGTGGCAGTCTGAACAAAGCTTGTCCTTCTCCTTGGTGAAGTAATCCTTGAGAGAGGAAATGTAATGGGGACGATCCTTTGCGCAACCCAGATGATTCAATCTGAGTTCTGAATCCTTCAGTCCAACATAGTTTAAGAAATGCCACAGTACCGAAATTGCTTCCCCGTCTGCCTTTGCGCCCGCTTCATTAATCAGCTCAATTCCAATCTGGTGAAACTGACGCTTTCGTCCTGCCTGGGGGCGCTCTCCGCGAAACATGGATCCAATGTAGTAGAGGCGAAGAGAGCGAGTTTGTTTCAAAAGATGATTCTGGGTCACGGCCCGCGCAACAGAGGCGGTCATTTCAGGACGGAGAGCAATGTCACGTTCGCCGCGATCCTTGAAGGCATACATTTCCTTATGGACAATGTCGCTTCCTTCACCGAGAGTTCTGGCAAAAAGTTCCAGCGGTTCAAGAAGGGGGGTTCGAATTTCCTTATACCCTCGCGCCTCAAGGAAAATGCGGGCCTGGGCTTCAAGCCACTGCCACTTTTCGATTTCTCCAGGGAGGATATCATCCATCCCCTTGAGAGCTTGGTATTTAGGACCCATAACGAGATTCCTCTGAAATGAAGACTATCATGATATCACATGAGTCTGCCTGCTCTGACGAGAAAGAATTCAGCCACAACGATAAGAAAAAGCCCGAAAGCCTGCTTGATTCGGACCAGCCAATTGCCCGACTTGGGAAGAGAAGTGAGAAGACCTGTGAAAGTTCCAAGAACGATCAAAATGAGACCTAGCCCGCAGGCGAATGCAAAAAGGAGTGAGATACCAAATGGAACATTTCGGCTCTGGGCCACAAAAGTGAGGAGTGTCCCAAGCACGGGAACGGTGCAAGGGGCTGCAACCATACCCGAACTAGCTCCCATAAGAAATACTGTGCCAGGCCCTCTTTTCCCTCCGTCTGTCTTTGCCTGTCCCCACTTCCCTGGAAGCTGAATCTCAAAAAGACCCAGCATGGAGAGCGCAAAGAAAAGACAAATGTTTCCAATAACGAGATAGGCTAAAGGATGGGTCGTTAGCTGCCCGAATATCTTTCCTGTCAAAGCGGCGACAATTCCCAAAATGGAATAAGTAGCGGCCATGCCAAGGACAAAGGCTAAGGAGAGAATAAAACTACGCGTCTTACTTTCTGTGCCCGTCGCACCGATCACGCCAATTAAGATAGGTATGATGGGATAAATACAGGGGGTAAAACTCGCTGCAATCCCACCCAGAAAGGAAACGAGATAAGCAAGCGGAGAAACTTCTGTCAAATACTGGGAAAAGTTTTGAAAGAGATTCTCCATTTATCCCTTTTATCCCTTAATCTTTTCGGTGGTGAAACGGAAAAGTTCGATATCCTTCCCAAAGCCCTCACCGAGATGGGCCTTCTCTTGCGCACACATCTCTACAAATTCCTGAGCATTCCATCCCATCTGGACCGCTACTTCGGGAAGAAAAGTTCCGCTTCTATCTCCTCTTTTAACCACAATGCCATGCTGGCCTATTTCAATTTCATTCGCTGAATGAATTTTCTCAAGCACAGAGAGAACAGAAATTTCAATTTCAATATCTGACAATTCCTCGGGTTGTACAGGACTGAACCGAAAATCTTCGGAAGCGGCCGCGCATGTCATGCGTATCACTTCTTCAAAAAGCGGCCGCTGCGGGCTCAAAAGCCCGATACAACCGCGAAGCTCTCCCCCCTTTTTTAACGTAACGAAACAGGCTCTGGGTTCCAAAAGTGAGGGGTCGGTAACCTTAAAAGAAGAGACTTCTTTCTTTTTAACGTAACTTTCTAACGTACCCTTGGCAATCTGCATCAAACTCTCCCTACTATTCGATAATAAAGCCTGCATAACCAACCACTCGATCGTAATCACCGCTCGCATCCGCGCTCGTTCGATAATCAATCAGGGTAGCCTTTCTTGCACCACATGTCTTTGCAATAATCAGGGTCATGAAT
>JACQLI010000060.1 GCA_016204125.1 Candidatus Omnitrophota bacterium | reverse complement strand
GGACTTGAAGGCCCAGAGGATGTTGTCTAGAGTTAGGCCTGATATGACGTGAGGATTTTGGAGAACGTATTGAGTGTCATCATAGTTGATAAAATCATGGCCCAAGACCTGCCAGAATGCAGCAAGCGTCATAATTGTTAGAAGAAGAATGATGATGTAAAGACGCGGAAGTTTGGAGGTTTGATTCACTTGAGGGCTTCGACCAAACCCTGAATGGTATGAACTTCTGCCTCTCGATCTGGCTTAAAACCATATTCTTTAAGCGTAGCGCTTGTCACAGGACCTATAGAAACAAATTCGCTTTGAATCTTTTTCCGAAACGTGGGCGGAATCGACTCGAAGAAATTTCTGACGGTTGAAGAACTGGTGAAAGTGATGTAATCGATTTTTTGGTTCCGAAACCAGCCTAGAAGTTTACTCTCCTCTCCTTTCGGCCTTCGAGTCTGATAGGCTTCGATATCAACAACCTCCGCCCCTTCTTTCTCAAGTGCTTGTTTGAGATCAGAAGGGGCGATGTCGGCTCGCGCGAGAAGATACTTCTTGCCAGAAATTTCTCCTCTTTTTTTCAACTGCTCAAAAAGGGCCATACTGGTGAATTCCTTTGGAGTAAGATCGGCCAAAATCCCTTTTTCCTCGAGCGCCTTGGCTGTGACATCCCCTATTGCGGCAACCTTTATATTCCTAAAAATTCTTGCGTCTTTACCGAGCTTTTTCATCCGCTCAAAAAATGAGTGAACCCCATTGATGCTTGTGAAAACAAGCCAATCATACTTCGATAGATTTTGAATCTCTCGATCCATCTGTTCAGGATGAGAAGGCGGTAAAATTTCAAGGGTGGGAAACTCAAGCACTTCCGCTCCCCTTTCACTCAACTTTCGAACAAGTTCACTTGACTGGGCCCTAGCCCGTGTCACAAGAATGGTTTTCCCTTGGAGCGGCCTCTTCCCAAACCAGGAAAGTTTCTTACGAAGGCTCACAACATTTCCTATGATGGTCAGTGCAGGTGATCCGACCTTCGTTTTTCGAGTTTTCTTGACAATATCTTTTAGAGTCCCAACCACAACCCTTTGATGAGGAAAGGTGCCCCATTCGATAACTGCAACAGGGGTTCGACTAGGTTTGCCTGCACGAATCAACTTTTTGATGATGTCGGGAAGATTCTTTGCTCCCATAAAAGAAACAAGCGTCCCACCTACTCGGGCAAGCTTTTCCCAATCCACTTCGGATTTGTTTTTAGTCGGATCTTCATGTCCAGTGATGAAGGTAACTTGAGAAGCGAATCTTCGATCTGTCAATGGAATCCCAGCATAAGCGGGAACACCCACGCCTGCGCTGACACCTGGGATTACTTCAAAAGGAATGTGGTGATCGGCAAGATAGCTTGCCTCTTCTCCCCCTCTGCCAAAGATAAATGGGTCTCCACCCTTAAGGCGTACAACAACTTTTCCTTGCCGAACAGACTGGAGAACTATTTGATTGATTTCCTTTTGTGATTTGTATTTGGCGCCGCCTTTCTTTCCCACATAAATCTTTTCCGCTGAAGGAGCGGCTTTAAGGAGTTCAGGATTGGCGAGCCAGTCATAGACAAGAACCTCGGCATCTCGTAAGATCTCGAGGCCCTTCCACGTAATGAGGCCTGGATCCCCAGGTCCTGCGCCAACCAAGATTACCCTTCCCTTTGGACGATTCTTTTTCATCTCATCCTTTGAATGATGAGGCCGCCGCCTTTTTCCAAAATCTCTTCGGCAAGACGAAGACCAATCCCTTCGGGATTTTCAGGAACTGCTTCGATTTTAGCCTCCACGTGTTGACTCCCATCAAGGGAAAAAAGGATTCCAGAAGCTCGCAGCTTTTCCCCTTTTCCTTCTAGATGGGTACTGATCCCACAGGGAAGTTGGCATCCTCCTTCAAGACGTCTTAAGAAGGCGCGCTCACAAGCAACTTGAAAAGCACTCTCTCTATGATTGAGTGGATGCAGCATCTCTCGCGTCTCTGCATCATTTTCCCTTGTCTCAACCACAATGGCGCCTTGGCAAGGCGCGGGGTAGAATTTCTCCTCTGAGAAAATTTCTGTGGCTACCTGTGTCAGGCCAAGCCGTTTGAGTCCTGCATAAGCAAGGACCAGAGCGTCAACGATTCCCTCCTCGAGTTTGCGGACCCTGGTGTCGACATTTCCTCGAATTTCTTCGATAACAAGATCGGGATTGAGGCGCAAGAGTTGAAGGCGTCTGCGAATCGAGCTTGTACCGATACGCGCGCCAAGGGGAAGTTCACTCAGCTTCTTCCCTTCTCGTGAGACTAAACAATCTCTTGAATCTTCCCTCTCCAGCACAGCCGCGATCACAAGTCCTTTGGGCAATTCGACTGCCAGGTCTTTCGCGCTGTGTACAGCGATATCGATCTCCTTTTTCTCCAGCGCCTCTTCAATTTCCCTTGTGTAAACTCTCTTGGTTGAAAAAGGGTCTGGCGTCGAGTGACGAATCATATCTCCTGAGGTTTTGATACGGACCAAGGTAAAACGAAGCAGTGGAAAGACCTGTTCGAGTTTGGTCTTTACCAGCTCTGCTTGATAAATGGCAAGTTTACTGCCGCGGGTTCCGATCAGAAACTCGGATTTCATCAAGCGGTTCGTCTGTCCTTTCAGACTGACTCTTGGGCTTTAGGCGGAAGAGGGTATGAATCGCCTCAAGGGTTCTTCGAACCATCCCCATGCGGGATGATTCCTTGAGGGTTTCCAGGGGGGCGTGAAGAAATTTGGAACGAAGTCTTCTTGCAAATTCTTCTAGACGTTCCTTTTCCTCGCGAGAAAGAGAATTCCATCTTTTCATCTCTTCTGCAATGAGATCGTCTAAGTGTGCGTGGAGACGCTCAATTGTCGGAGCAGCCTCAAGCTGTTGGATCCATGCTTCAAATTCCTCGACAGTATCCTCGATGAAAGTCTCAGCTTGACGAACCTCCTTGCGCCGAGATCTCAGATTCGCCTGGGCGACCTCCTCAAGGTCATCAATATTGTAAAGGTAAACATCGTCAATGGAATTGACATCAGCTTCGATATTCCTTGGGACTGCGATATCGATCAAGAAAAGAGGTCGATGTCTCTTTTTCTCCATGACCTGCTTAACCATGTCGAGTTTGATAATGGGGTGGGGAGCTGAAGTCGAGGCGATTAAAATATCGATTTCGTGAAGAAACCTCTCCCAATCTTCAAGAGATACCCACCTCGCACCAAATGCTTCAGCGAGTGTTCGGCCCCTCTCTTCGTTACGGCTCATCACATAGAGGGCCTCTGCCCCAGCCTCACGAAGGTTCTGCAGGGCGAGCTCGCTCATTTCACCTGTACCCAAGACCATCACTTTTTCGCCACCTAACCTTCCAAAGATCTTCTCTGCAAGTTCAACCGCTACGGCAGGAATGCTTGTCGCGCCTTCATTGATCTTTGTTTTTGTTCGAATAAGTTTTCCAACGCGGAGTGCTCTTTCAGCCCATCTGTAAAGCAGCGAATCCATAGTCCCAGCCTGCTGGGCAGCTTGAAACGCTTCGCGAAGCTGACCTAAGATCTCGTTTTCTCCCACCACCATTGAATCAAGCCCTGAGGCCACGCGAAAGAGGTGTTCGATCGCGGCCCGACCTTCCAATCGATAAGCAAAGCATTCAAACCTGGACCGTTCGATCCCATGGAAAGCGGTTAGAAAATCACCGATGGTTTCGGAAGAAAGATCGCCTTCTTCCAAGACAAAGTAGAGTTCCACACGATTGCAGGTAGAAAGGATGAGCGTTTCAACAGAAGGCCACTCCCTTCTGATCCATTCGTAGGCTTCAGGGAGACGCCTTTCACGAAAGTGAAGTGTCTCCCGAATTTCTACGGGGCAATTCTTATGGTTGATTCCGTAAGCCAGAAACTGAAGCATCGTTTGATGTCGGTTTCACCTGAAGATAGTGAACTCCCTTTCCTGAAAAATGGGTCCCAAAGAAATTTAAAAAGACAAAGATGAAAGCGATTAGGCTGAGCATAACAAGCCTCTTGCCACGTGAAGCCGCGCCGTAATAAGTATAAACAAGAACAAGATAAAAAACAGCAATCGCGATTGTGAATAGAGTCTTGGGCTCGCGAAGAAGGTAAGTCCCCAAAGCAGATTTGGCCCAAAGAAAGCCGATTGCAATCGCCAGAAAGAGAAGGAAAACGCCCCAGGCCATGGGTTGAAAGATCAAACCTTCGAGGTCTTCGAGGGAGGGCAGGCGCTGATAGAAAGTTCCGCCACGCTTTCGTTTGAGCTCATGATGTTGAATGAGATAAAGAATGGCTGCAACAAAAGAAAGCGTAAAACTTGCATAGGCAAAAAAGACGGTTACTAGATGAAGAATGAAATAGGGGTTGAGCGGTTTGGGAAGGGAGATAGGGCCTGCTTGATAGCGAAGAATCGCAGTGCCAACAATGAGCGCAAGGATAGGAGATAGAATGAGACCAAAAGATTCTCTCTGCACCTTTGTGAGAAGCACCAGGTACACAAAAGCGAGAGACCAGGAAAAGAAGGCCATCACCTGCCCAAAGGTTGAAACGGGAATCAATAAGCCTTCTGTTTTAGATTCTGAGAAGAAGTAAAAGGTGTGGATCAAAAATCCTACACGAACGAGTAGGAGCGCCCACTGATTAACCCTCTCATTCAAGTTGAGGAAAGCCCAGAGATGGAGGAAAAAAGAAATCAGATAGATTGCCCCAGTCACAGTAAGTATGGAAATAGGCATGTTCATGGCTACGCTTTCCCTTTGAGACGTTTCCCGCGAATGTTTCCTATTCTTTCAAGAAGACTGCCCGTTGAGCGCGGGATGACCTTCTCGAGCTCCTCACGAAGACGCTTTGCAAAAAGAGGGCTGATTCCTCCCGTTGAAATAGCAATCTGAAGCGGTCCTCTTTCAAGAGTAGCGGGTACATAAAAGTCGCAAAGTTTTGGATCGTCCACGGCATTCACCCAAATTTTTTTCCTTCGGCAAGCTTCGACTACACGAGTATTAAATTCTTTATCTGAGGTTGCGGCAATGACAATTGTCACATTATCCAGTGCAATGCGATTTCCCTTAACCCGTTTAAGCTGAAGGTTGGAGCCATAACTCTTAACTAATTTTCGTAACCCCTTTGAAAAATCACGACTTACACAAGTGACTTTAGCGCCTCGTTTGAGGAGGCTCATTATCTTACGAGTCGCCACTTCTCCTCCTCCAAAGACCAAACAACGCCGTCCTTGGACATTGAGGAATAGGGGGTATCCGATCACTCAAAACTCTCTTTCAAGGAAGGAAAGGAGCCTGAACGAACATCGCTTAGGTAACGCGAGAAGGCCTGTTTGGCCTCCTTCTCGAAAGAGGCATAACGACGGACAAAACGGGGATGCACAGGACCTTCGAAACCAAGAAGGTCATGGAGAACAAGGATTTGGCCGTCTGTCTTGGGGCCTGCTCCGATTCCAATAGTGGGACAGGAAATCTTTTTTGTGATTTGTTCGGCAAGTTTTCGGGGAACACACTCGAGGACGAGTGAAAAAACTCCCGCGTCTTCGAGCTTCTGTGCATCCTCCAAAATTTGGCGAGCGGCTTTGGGTTCGCGCCCCTGGACTTTGTAACCCCCAAGAAAGGTCGCTGTCTGAGGCGTCATTCCAAGATGACCCATCACAGGAATCCCCGCCTGAATGAGACCTTTGATTGTTTTCACAAGAGCGCCAGCACCTTCAAGCTTTACTGCTTCAGCGCCTCCCTCTTGAATGAGTCGCTTCGCGCTTCGGAATGCCTGATCAAAAGATCCTTGGTAAGAAGCAAAAGGCATGTCGCTCACAATGAGTGCGCGTTTCACGGCTCGCGAAACAGCCTTCGTGTGATGAACCATCTCTCTGAGTGTGACTCGGACTGTGGAATCGTAACCCAAAAGAACCATCCCCAGCGAGTCGCCCACCAAGATGATGTCCATCCCGACTTCATCAAGAATACGGGCAAAGGGGAAATCGTAGGCCGTGAGGCAAACAATTTTTTCCTTTTTTTTCTTCTCGCGGATCGCCTTGACTGTGAGTTTCATGAAGACGGAAGTTAACGGGCTGCAGGAGCTGGCTTGGTAAGTCCTGCGGCGTCGAGAATTTCTGGAACGAGATCTCCCCAACCGATCGGCATGATGTGAAAACCTTGCGCCATGGGTTTCAGTTGACGTAAGAGGCGAGCTGCAATCTCGATCGCTTTTTTCCTTTTATCCTGCGCTGAATCAATTTCCTTGATGAGGGAATCGGGAACACGGATGCCAGGAATGTGATCATTCATAAACTGCGCCATCTTCGCTGACTTAAGGACAATGATGCCAACGATAAAAGGCTGTTTGATTCCCTTCGCCTTGCCTAGAAATTTCTCATAAAGGGAGGAATCAAAAACGGCCTGTGTTTGAAAAAACTCACACCCCAGCTCGATTTTCTTATCAATCTTCTGACGCTCGGTGTCGAGGTCATCGACAATCGGATTGGCCGCTCCTCCAATGAAAAGGTCTTTGGGTGCGCCTTCAAGCTCTTTACCCGCGAGATCCTTTCCTCCCTTAAGACTTTTTGCTGCTTGAAAAAGGCCCATGGTATCGAGATCATAAACAGGCTTTGCGTCAGGATGATCTCCAACCTTGGGAGGGTCTCCCCCAAGTAAGAGAACATTTCGAATACCCAAAACGTATGCAGACAGAAGATCAGATTGTATTGCCAAGCGGTTGCGGCTTGCTGCGGTAAGCTGAAAAATAGGTTCGAGTCCCTGCTCAATCAGAATACGGCAAAGAGCAATAGAACCTAATTTCATAACTCCCCCCTGAAGATCCGTGACATTCATGGCGTCGACACAGGAACCCATGACGCGAGCCTCTTGAAGTGTTTTTGTAAGATCCACTCCTTTGGGGGGTCCAAGTTCACTCGTGATAACAAACTTTCCTCTGCCTAGTTTTTCTCGAAGCGACATGTCTCTAAATTCCTTTCTGCCAACGGTAGGCCGCCATTAAATTTTTCATAAGCATGGTGACGGTCAAAGGACCCACGCCACCAGGAACAGGAGTGATGAAGCTCGCTCGTTTTCTTGCTTCATCGAGTTCGACATCACCGACCAACGTCCCTTTGACCTCAGTTGTTCCGATATCAATGACAACGCTGCCTTCCTTGATCCATTCCCCACGAATGAGTCCTGGTTTTCCAGCACAGGCCACAACAAGATCTGCCTCGGATACAGCTTCTTTAAGAACGCTCTCGGAAGTTCCTGTATTGCAGACAACCATGGTCATTCGTCTCTCTCCAAGAAGAAGTTGAATAGGTCTTCCAACCGTTGCACTTTGACCAATGATAGCCGCGCGTTTTCCACGAAGACTGAGTCCGCTCTCTTCGATAAGAGCCAAGGCTGCGGCTGCTGTTGAAGGAATCAAACGCGCCCGCCTGAGCACCAAGAGTCCTAAATTGACAGGATGGATTCCCTCAACATCCTTTTGGTAATTGAAGACTCGGAAGATTTGGCCACTATCAAATCCTTCGGGAAGCGGCATGGTGATAAATATCCCATGGATCCGAGAGTCGCTTACCTTTCGAACCGTATCCATGAGCTGACTCTGCAGGCGTGTCTCACGTGAAGGAATCTCCTGAAAACCAATTCCAAGGTGAGATGCCACTTTTTTTTGTTGGTCAACATACCAGCGAGATGCAGGATTTTCTCCAACCTGGATCGATGTCAAAGTGGGAACTTCAAGGCCTTTTTTGACAAAACTGTCAATCTCTTGTCTGATTTCTTCCCTCATCTTCTGAGCGAGGGGCTTTCCCTCTAAAAGTTTAGCTTCGCCCATTTCAACTTCCTTGATTATCTTTTGTTTCAAACTTTTTCTTAAGCTCCTCTAATGCTTTCTCAGCACGAACTCTTTTCTCGGAATCTTTCAAATACACGACATTAATCCTCGCCGTTTCATACGCCCCCAAGAAGGCGGAATTAAAAAGAGCAAGACTGATCTTGAGGTCGTTTTGAATCGAACCTTTGACGACCCCCAGTAATGACTCTGCTCCTTTTTTCGCCATCGCTACAAGAAGCGCCAAGTTCGCCTGCAATCGGAAGGAGTTCTCTAAAGCTTCGTCGATCATCTGCTGCTTCTTTGTCGGATCAGAAATCTTTTTTGCCTTGCCGTAAATGTTGATAACTTTCTGATAAACAACAGGATCGAGATCGACAATCTGAAGGGCATCTTTTCGTGTTTTCTTCAGGAGCGTGATCGTTTTCTGAAGGGTCGGTAGGGTATCGGGACCAACCTTTTTCATTCCGATCTGGGCCACCATCTCGGCAAGTCCCATCGCAAGGCACGCCACATAGGCGCTTACGCTTCCTCCGCCTGGAATCGGCTTCCTACTGGAAAGCTCAGCCAAATAACGAGATAGAGAAAGAGAAGTAAATTTTTTCATGGACCGTTTCGCCTGACCTGCGGGTTTGATTTGGAGCGTTAAGTATAGGGGGAGTCCCTTGTGAATGCAAGCGTAAATGTGTTATAAGGTTAGGGTTATGCTCGTTAGTGTGATTATCCCAACTTACAATCGCGAGACTACCCTTCCAAGAGCCCTCAAATCGGCATTCGCCCAAAAAGGGGTCTTCTATGAAGTGTTGGTAGTGGACGACGGCTCCACAGACGGTACGGCCAAGTGGGTTCAAGAGATGGCCCAGAGAAGATCCGATGTACGTTATCTCTATGAGTCCAATCAAGGTCCTGCTGCCACAAGAAATGTCGGTATCCGCGAAGCTCGAGGAGAATTCATCGCATTCCTCGACTCGGATGATGAGTGGTTGCCAGGAAAGCTTGCTCGTCAACTTCGCTTTTTCAAAGAAAACCCCGATTATCTTGTTTGCCAAACCGAAGAAATTTGGATTCGTAATGGAAGGCGGGTTAATTCGATGACCAAACATAAGAAATTTGGGGGTTGGATCTTCGAGAAATCTCTTCCCCTTACTCTCGTAAGTCCATCAGCTGTAATGATGCGCCGTAAATTCTTTGATGAAGTTGGGCTTTTCGATGAATCATTCCCTGCTTGCGAAGATTATGATTTATGGCTAAGGGCAAGTCTCTTTCTGCCTTTTGGACTGATTGAGAAGCCTTATGTGGTTAAATACGGTGGTCATTCGGATCAACGTTCTAAAGAATTTCCTGTGATGGATGGATTTAGAATCAAGGCGCTTTGTAAAATTTTGGAATCAGATAAACTTACCCCTAGCCAAAGAGAAGCGGCGTTTCATGAGCTTAGAAAAAAATGTGAGATCGTAAGTCAGGGTGCGCTTAAGAGAGGAAAAATTGATGAAAGTCAGTACTACAAAGAGTTGCCCGAACGAATCCATGAACAAACTTTATCAGCCTGAACGAATCTATATCGAAGAGGAAGCGCGGGATTATCCCTTTACGCAAGGACTTCTTCAGCGGCTCCCTAAAATCCCCTTTGAAATCATTCAAGATAAGGAATCTCTAACCCGAAAAATCCGAAATCAGAGCGATCCTATTGGAATGGGAAAACGGTTTCTCTTTCTTGCCGTTGACCGCGGCAAGGCCTTTAAGCCTTTCCCCAATGCCGAAGAGTTGGTTTCCTGCGAATTCCATTCCCTCCATTTGGTAGAAGGGTGTGATCTCGAATGTTCTTATTGCATCTTGCAGGCTTATTTGACTAATCCTTTTCTCACGGTCTACGTCAATATTGAGGAAATTCTGGCCAAACTTGATTCTTTTCTTAAGAATCATCTTGATACGCCTTTTCGCATTGGAACAGGACAACTTGCCGATTCTCTTTCCCTGGATCATCTTACGGCCCATTCAGAATATCTTGTCCCCTTTTTTGCGACACAGACAAACGCCCTTCTCGAATTCAAAACCAAATCAAACAATATCGCGCGGCTTGAGAAACTCAAGCCTCGAGAACGAACGGTTGTTTCATGGTCGCTCAATACAAAGGAAATCCAAGCCCAAGAAGAACACAAGTGTGCCTCGATCAAGGAAAGGATTCGGGCTGCACAACTTTGTGTCCGTTGGGGTTATCGGATCGGTTTTCATTTTGATCCTCTAATCGACTTAGAAAATAATCTTGAGGGTTACAAAGAGGTTGTTGAAGAAATTTTCTCAAGCGTTCCAACTGACCGAATCGCATGGATTAGCCTCGGCACGCTCCGCTTCATGCCCAAACTCAAACAGATTATGGAAAAAAGATTTCCCAAATCCCCCCTTCCTTACGCGGAATGGGTACGTGGAGTGGATGGAAAGATGAGGTATCAGAGACAGAGACGGATTGATCTCTACAAGAGACTCGTCGAAACCATCGAACGCCAGACTACGGAAGTTCCGATTTATCTCTGTATGGAGACTGAGGAAGTTTGGAATGAAGTCTTTGGTGAAAAGCGAACTCCAATAGAAACCGTGGCGTGTTTGAATCAGACTGTCTTTTCTTCTCTAACCAAAGACAATATTCCCGCCTAAATCGCCCGTAATCGCTACAAGGAAATTAGTTACCAAAGTCCCTGTCAATTGGATAGGCTGATAAAAGCTTTTCTCCCTCGATCCAAAACGCCAAAAGAGAGCCCGCAGAGTCGAAACAGTAAAAACACTGAGGGCTGAGAAGAAGTGTGGTTTTATCTTGCTGGTGATGCTCCCCCCTGCATCAATATAGCCTGCAACCATGGCGGCGATCATAAAAAGGTAACCTAATTTGAAGGAGAAGCGGGCGAAGCGGTGATAAGCTTCATCCCGCTTCGCCGTCCAGAAGACTAGGAGCAAAAGTTCAAGGAAATAGAAAGCGATTGGGAAATGGACAAGCATCGGGTGGAAGAGAATTTGCGTCACATGCCCGACGATTTCTTGTTCCATCTCACCAAAATTCTATTCTTCACCCAAGAAAACTACAAGCAGCAATTTCTTACCGCCCTTGCAACTCGGCCGCTCGCATCCGATGCCATTTGGCAAAATCAAGTAAGTCATTCTTTACCTTCTGAGCATCCTTGATAATGGCATCACAGTGGCGCTCCATCTTCCTAACTT
>JACQLI010000055.1 GCA_016204125.1 Candidatus Omnitrophota bacterium | reverse complement strand
CGCTATAAAAATATACTATGTCTTTTTTAACATGTCAACTAACTCAGGCATATATTTTCTAGCACGATTCGTATATTCCTAGCCTTAGGAAACGCTAAAAACTCTAAAAGCTGTAACCCATTCTGTTAATGTAGGTTAAAGAAGTGCTACGTCCCTTATCCCTCCTGTGCTCAAAAAAACTTTTGCGGAGTGTAGCCTGTAGATGTTATCTTATTGACAGGACTAATGTTACGTGGTTTATAGACGAAAAGGATTATATTCATGAACCCTCTTGGGTCTGGGCGCTCTTGGCAGTCTGGAATAGCTATCCTCGAAGATAATGTCTTCGAGAAAAAACTTCTTCCCGAAGGAAGCCCCTTATCCGAAAAACGAAAAGCCACCCGTGTGGCCGTTGGAGTCCCCTTACGCTTCCGAGTTAAAGGCAAACGTTCTCTCTGGCAGGAGAGCGAATCGCTTGATGTATCTAACACGGGCATCAGACTTGCCATGCTCTCCCGTGTTCCAATCGGAACGCGGGTTGAGCTCGATGTCATCCTCCCTAATACAAAGAAAAACATCCGTTTTGAGGGTGTCATTGTCTGGATTGGCCCCTCACCCACGTCTGATTCTGTTGTCGAATGTGGGGTTGCCTTTGAAAATCTCAGACAGCTCACGCGCAAGAAAAAACTAATCTACTTTATTGCGGATCGCCTCTGTGAGACTGCTATCAAGCAGACCCCAGCAGATCTTGAGTGTTATCCCGCTCAGACCCTCGACGAATTGAAGGCTGCCTACCACCTGGTTTATGAAGAGTACATACGGCGCGGATATTGCGACCCCGATCCGTCCAAGATGCACTACAGTGCATTCTGCGTTTTTCCGGACTCACGGACCTTTATCATGAAATACCAGAGCTGCATGCTTGGCACGATCAGTCTTATCGTTGATTCTCCATGCGGCCTACCCATGGAGATGGTTTTTAAGGAGCTGATTTCTCCCTTAAGAAACGAGGGAAGGCGGCTTGCCGAAGTCAGCTTATTAGCGTTGGATCATGAATCGTTTCGAAAGAAAAGCTTTTCTCTTACTGACTTCCACAAGTTGACAGGCGCCTTTCGTCTCTTTAAGGTCTTGTTTGAATATGCCCGCTACATCGCCGGAGTGACTGATCTTTTGATCTCAGTACACCCCAAACACGAAGACCTTTACCGCTATTTGAGCTACGAAATCATGGGTCCTCCGAGACCTTACGCCTCTGCTTGTGGGAAGCCTGGTCTCCCCATGCGTCTTGACATACAAAGAGCGATTTCAAACGTCGCGGATTCAAGTGCAACAAAGCGTTATTTTCTTCGTGACATAACTCCTGTTGATGTCCTCAAGAAACACTTTGTTTGGGATCGGGCACCCCTTAGAGAGTTTCTGATCCATACCAATCCTGTATGGGGCGAGCTCCCTCCTGATTATCGGGAATATCTGAGACACTGCTACCCTGATTTCGAAAAGGCCGACTGAGGCGGATTCTCGTTAGAAGCTGTACTTCACTTCGGTAAGAAAGAGATTCTTGGGCTGACCGAATTCGTCTTCGTTCTCTCCCAAATAGATTTGAGCAGCTGACGTAAGAAGGAGATTCGATCTGATTTCATACTGAATCTCTGGCCGAAGGAAAAAGCTCACATCGTCAAGATTAAAGATCGTGCTATTTTCGATTCGGATCAAAGAGGTGAGATCGTGCCCTAGGAGGAGCGCCAGATAATTCCTTCCAAGCTGCTGGATCTCACCCCGAATCAGACGGTCGAGTTGGTAATCGTCTGGATCACGTCTCCCTCTTCCGTTGAAGTGGTATTCCAAAAGGGCGTGGATATTGTGAGGAAAGTTGTAGTCAGCATTGACAGTAAATTGAAAGAAATCCTTTTCGAGAGCTGCCTCCTTATAGATGATTTCTCCCCTAACGGCCGAGGCTTTCAGGTTTCCTGCAAGATCAAGACCCACCGCATGATCCCTTTTGTACCTGCCGCCTAAGAGCCCTACTTCGTAGCCCTTAAAGTCTCCTGAAACTCTGGCAAGATAGCGCTGCGGATGAAGCTGTCTTCCGCCGGGTGTGTAAATGCCTTGAATTTTGTATCCATTTATTTTCTTCAGGATAAGATTGACGGCATCCACTCCGTCACGTTCATCGAGTTCAATTTGTGTGGGGTTGAAGGGATTAAAAAGATCGGTGGGAGTAAAGAAATGACCCACGCCCCAGGGAATTTGCTGCCTCCCAATCTCTAAATCAAACCCATCGGATTCGTAGGCAACGCTTGCCCGGTAAAGCCGATGTTCATAAAGCCCGTCCTCATCCTCAATAAATGTTTGACTGAGATCGAGGAACTGTCTATCTTCAGATTGTTTTTTAGCAATACGGAAATCTCCCCCGCCCACAAAACTCCCAAAATAAGCCTGATGATCATAGTCAATCTTTGTAACCACTCGCTCCGTTTCATTGATTTCATACGTAATCCGAGCCTTGAGACGAACCCTTTCCATGGAACTAAAGAGATCTTCTCTCTCCTCAGCCCGCATAGTGGGATTGTCCACAAGTTCTGGAGTGAAGCCTGAGCTTCGCGTGAAGAAATTGAGGCTTTTGACGTAACCTGAAAAGTGAGTTTTGAATAGACTGGCGCCAACTGCGTAAACAAGCGGCGGGAAAAGACCTGAAAACCAACAGAGGAAGAAAAGAAGAGAAAGACCAAAACGCCTTAAGAGTTCGAACTTCCTAGACCAGGGAGCCCTCCAAAATTCTCCCGTCTTGGATCTTAATAATCCTGTCCGCATATTTCATCATTGTAGGATCATGTGTCGCATAAAGGAAGGTAATTTTTTCTTTCTCATTAAGTTCTTTGAGAAACTCCATGAGACCTATCCCAGTCTTCTGGTCCAAATTGGCGGTCAGTTCGTCTCCGAGAACTATGCGGGGCTTGTGGACAATGGCCCTCGCAACTGCAGCGCGCTGCTGCTGGCCTCGACTGAGCTGCCAGGGTCGCCTATGGATAAGCGACGTGATGCCGAAACGTTCGGCCACCTCGTGTATTCTTTTTCGTCTTTCGCTCGCCCCCATTCCTTGAAGCCACAGCACATATTCAATATTTTCCCCTGCGGTTAAGGTAGGAATCAGGTTGTAATCCTGAAAGATGAAGCCGATCTTACGAAGCCTGAAAGGAGTCAGAGCTTTTTGGTGAAGTTTACCCACCTCTTCTCCGTCGAGATAAATCTGCCCTTGCGTTGGACGATCAAGACAACCGATAAGATTAAGAAGCGTTGTCTTGCCCGAACCAGACGGCCCTGAAATCGCCACAAATTCTCCTTTTTCAATTTCTATTGAGACCGAAGAAAGCGCGGTTACAGGAACTGACTTTTCCTGAAACACTTTTCCCAGATTAACCGTTTTAACGAGTGCCATCTTAAGTCCGATAAATCGCCTTCACAGGTTCCATATGTCCAGCTTTCCACGCTGGATAAAGGCTGATGAAGGAGCTGATGATCAAAAGCGTAATCACTGATTCCAAGACATGCCCAGGGTGCACGTGAGTGTAGGTCACGGTACTGACATAAGACTGTGAAAGCGCCTCCTCAAGCTCATGAAAAGAAATGCCCACCTTGCCAAAATAAAATACGACGAGATACCCCAGAATGAGCCCAAGAATGATTCCAAAAAATTCAAGGACGAGTGTTTCGAGTAAAACAAGGTTGATGATTTGACGAGGGCTTGTCCCGATCGCCATCATGACACCCAGCTCCCGCATCCGCTCAAAAACCGACATCAGAACAGTATTCATGATGCTTACGCCAATCACCACCATCACTGCCACCAGAACCACACGCATAATCGCCTCATACCACTTGAGCCAAAGTTCAGGCTCTGGTACGACTTCATACCAAGGAAACATTTCATATGTTTCGCGGTCAAGCATCCCCTTGGCCGTTGCGAGAAACGAAGGAATCGATTCACGATCTACAAGTTGAATCACAAGCTCGTGCGTTTCTTCCCCCATGGAAAGGAGTTCCTGTCCCGCAGCCAGGGTGATGTAAGCTGTCATCTCATCAACCTGTTGGCTCCCTGTGTGAAAAACCCCTTTGACTCGGTAGGCGAAACCCGCAAGCGTTCCATCAATAGCCTGCGTCATCACAACCGCTTTGTCCCCAATTTCCAGATGAAGCTTTTCGGCAAGCCGATCGCCTATCAAAAGCTCGCGATTTCCCTGTGGGGATAGAAATTCACCTTTTCTGATATGTTTTTCGAGTTCGGTTACCTCGCTCTCCTGAACAGGATCAACTCCCATGAGTAGAATGCCACGGGAGTGTTCAGTCGTTCCGATCAAGGCCTCACATTTCACTCTTTCTGTGACTGATTGAACTCCTGGCCCAGCCTTGATTTTCTCGATCAATCCCAATCGATCAGGAAGGGTCAGCTCGGGTGATAAACTCTTCTCAAAACCGTGGGCGTGGATTTGGATGTGGCCCGTGAAGAGACGAATGACATTCTCCCGCATCTCATCGGCCGTCCCGTCGCTGAAACCCCAAAGAAAAATAAGCGTGGCAAGACCCACCCCCACTGCTAAAACAGTGATAAGGGATCGGCGAGGGTTTCGGCCAATGTTAAGGAAGGCAAGCTTAATGAGAAGCATCAGGGATATTTCTCCAAATTCTGACGCGTGAAATGGGAATCAGGAATATCGATTTCATAGGTTGCGTCGAGAATAGCTACAACCGTTTCCCGATCTTTATCTTTGTGATTTTCCATACGCCAGATGGTGGGAACTTCTCGAGTGCCAAAAGTCTTGAAGAGTGAATAATGAAGAGTCCGAATATGTCCCATCTTTTCATTGAAAAAAGCTAGCCGAACAGGCGCAGAATCCATTTTTCTAAGCCAGACCTCGAGTTTCCCGTAAGTTACAGGCGCATCAGGATGAGGCATCAGTTCAAGGTGGTAAACACCAAATCCATCCATCTCTTCTTCCCCTAAAATTTTTGCCTCATAGTCTTTCGCTAGATAACTCATTTTTACGAAGTCATCGTTTGAAAAATCGCTCCCCATGAAGTCGTCGAGCATGAGGGAGGGGGGGATGAGAATGGTCCGCTCGGCGCTTGGAAGATAATGCCAAAGCCTTGTCTGATTGCGTAAAAATCCTTCCCCCTCAACTTTGGGAGGAGCAAGCACGCGCGCCAGTGCGTAGTTCAAGCCCTTCATCCACACGCGCAGCTTGTAATGACGTTCCCATCGTTTGGTTTTGACGTCCATGGTAACTGTCATATCATGAGAAGTCCCGCGGATCACATTGTCCATTTGTTCGAGGAGCGTTGTCGGATCGGACGTTGCGGCTAATAAAGTCTTTACTCCGAAAAGAAAAAAAACGATCGCCCAAGCGATAATCCTTTTCATGATTTCTTGCGGTTCACTAGTTGACTTACGATCCAGCGCTTCGCACGCATCCAGGGGCTTCCCATTCCTCTTGCATAATATTTCCTTCGCACCTTTTGTGTAAATAGATCAATCTGGTAAACAAAGGGGCAATAATGAACCTTTCCTTTTCCTGTGAGAATTTTCACGGCTTCAGTCGCAGCAAGGGCGCCGACGAGCATCAGCCCTGGACATACGCTTCCCGCTCTCCCCTTCCCCAAATTCAGTGCATCACGATCCATATATTTCAGAGCAAAAGGAGCGGGTGAAAGCCCAAAGGCTAAAGCGAGTCTCTTTTCCTCTTCCTTCATGTCATCACGAAAATCAAAATAAGTTCGATAATCCATCCCTGTGGGAGAAAAGACGATGAGAGACGCTCCAAAACCCAAAGGACAGGAGGTGATGACGGGGATCTTCTTGGCCCGACACCTCTGAAAGAGAAAGGCCTTCGCATCCAAGGCAAAGAAGTCAATCCCATCGATAGCAAGATTAGAGCCATTTAGAAATGCGTCGCTATTTTCAGGAGTCAAGCCTTCAGGGAAAACTTCGATTTGCGCTTCAGGGTTAATGCTTAAAATTTTTCTTTGAATGACTTCGGTTTTCGATTGGCCCAATGTCTGCATGGCTGCGCCAATCTGACGGTTAAAGTTGGTAGGTTCAAAGGTATCAGGGTCTCCTATCTTGAATTTCGCCACACCCAGACGCACCAGGACTTCCGCAAGGTATCCTCCTGCCCCGCCTAAACCAGGAATGGCCACACAAGATTTTCTCAGCTTGGCCTGATCTTCTGCCGTAAGCCAGCCTCGATTGCGGTCAAATGCTACGTTATAGTCGAAATCTTGAAGTGTCATTTTCATAAACAAAGCTTTCAACGGGTCTGCGCTGAGATCTTATCTGTACCTTCTTGGCATAACCCACACGGAAGAAAAAGATGAGGCTATTCTGATCGCTAATCCCAAAAATAGCAAAAAAATTCTTCCGTAACTCTTCAACCGATTTTCTCTGTTCGGTTGTCAGGTCCTGGGCTCCAGTTGTCTGAAGATTGATGATAAAAATGGGAATCGCTTCCATCGGTTGGATGGCAAGGTCGTGCAATGTAGCCTCATGCCAAATCCTCTCCATCATCTCTCCCCCAAAAACATAATCCTCTCTTTTTTGAGTTGGACCGATCAAAAAACCTGCTGCCTGAGACGACATCATCTGGAAAAACGCGTAGTTATTGAAGAGCCTGCTTAACCCGATTTTATTAAGCGCCTGGAGCCGACTCCATGAAGCGATCCATCTAAAAAGAATCCCGCTCCCTGGTCCTCCTCCCAGTGTTCGGATATCGAGGCCGTCCTTTGTCTTTGCTGCCTCACCCTGACTGAAACGGAGAGTTTCCAGGAGTTCACGATGCAGCCTTTTATTTTCAAACCGTAACTGATCCGCCCGCCCAACAAGCCGAGCCAGCTGCTGAAACTTGGGATTCTTTTTTTCAATCCACAAAAGACGAAACCCCTTCCCCTCTTGTGCGATCGACTGGAGTCTCAAGAATATGCTCGAATCAATTTTCTGTTTTCGGTTATAGAGATTACGGTTGGTGACGCGCGCTGGAAGCGCTCGGTGATGCGGATGCTTTTCTTTGCTGCCATCAAAAAGCGTAAGAGATGCGACAAATAGCTCGTTGTCCTTTTCAGGGAAGTAACCGACTCTTATGTCATATCCGTGCGAAGATGCGGCAACTCGTATATTTTCAATGACCGCGCCCGCCGAAATATAGGGAGCAAGATAACCTGCATCACAGAAACTCTTGACGCGAGCCTCATCCAAAAAAAGGTCAATTTGGTTTTCCCCGATACGGAACTTCCAGGGCTGGAGGTTATCGGCAGAAGGGGCTAGGATTCCTTTGGTGAGAACCGTCCGAATTTCTTCCTCTCTCATGCACCCTTGATCCCCTTGATCAACCAATAGGGAAAGAAAGGATAAGGTCTGCAAACCATGCTTGAGACCTTCCCGAGCTTTTTCATTTCATCGATAATTAGATTGATCTCTTTAACATTATAAGCCCTTCTGACACTTTTGACCCCATCGGAAACAAGAAGAGAAGGCGCCCCAAAAAGGTGGCCCGCAAGCTTCACAAAAATGGGTGCATAAAATCGCCGATCCAGATCTGCTACAAGCCATCCTTGTTTTGCCACTCGATAAACCTCTGACAAAAAAAGTGCCACCTTCCCAGCCGTTCGAATATGGTGAGCCATGTAGCTTGAGATAACAACATCAAAACTTGCATCTTGAATGGTGTTGAGAGAAGAGCCGTCTCCTTGTATCAATCGTATCGGGAATCCTTGAGAGTGCAGCCGAGATCGAGTGGTTTGAATAAAGTCTTGAGAAAGGTCGACGCCTACAAGCTCAACGGCCATCTCTTTACGCTCGGCCCATCTGTAAACCGCTCTCAAAAGTCCTCCCCCGCCCGCGCCGACATCCAAAATCCGCAAGGGGCGCCTAAAAGTCGGCCTTTGTGTAAACGAACCAATGAGACTTTCAAGTTCTTTAAGAAAGACAAGGTGATACCCCGAACGCTCGTTGAGTCGGCTTAGCGCCTCCACGAGCGAGACGCGAAGTTCCATCGCGAGCCCTAGAGTCTCCAAGTATTCTTCTTCGTCTTTGTAGACAAAGCGGTCAATGGCCCCAAGACCCTTGGCCTGATAGCTTTTAAACCGTTGGTTGATATGAGCTTCGAGCATGTGTCCTTAATTATCGGTCAAAAGGAGCAGGATATTGACCGCGTAAGGAGAAGGAGAGGAAAAGCTTAGTAGGCGCCCATGCGGGCGAAGGCCACGCTGGCAAGCTTGCCGAGCTGGCCCAAAAGGAGGAGGTTGTCCTGATTGAACTTTCGATTCGAAGACTCCGCATTCAAACAGAAAACGCCCAGGACCCGATCTTGAAATTTCATCGGGATAACAATGGATGATTTGATCCCGGGTCTCCTGAGACGTCTTTTAAGCACTGCATTCTTTACCTCTTTGTGGATAAGTACCGGCTTCCCACGCCTTGCCACCCAACCCGCAACGCTTTCTTTTAGAGAGATGGGCGTGCCCTTAACAGCCTGTGCTTGAATTCCACGCGCGGTTTTGATGTAAAAAGACTTTTCCTTTTCATCGAAGAAGAGAACGGATCCTGAATCTCCTTCAACTACACCCATGGCGATATCGAGAAGCGAGTTGGCCAGTTCGTTACTGTGGATAGCGGAAAAAAAGTCTTTTGATTCCCTCGATCTTGAAATGAAACCCGGCATCAGCCTTTCAATTTCCCTTTTCTCCGTCGCCCGTTTGAGGAAGTGCTCGGTCATCCCGCGAAGAAAATCGAGAATCACAGACAGGGCGAGGTGTGAGAAAAGCTTGATTTCTCGAACCCGGTCGAGGAAATTTTCAGCATCCAACCTCAACTTTTCGCACGTCTTTCGACAACTTTCTTCGTCTTCTCTCCTCCCGACGAGAACGGGTCCAACGATGAGACCTCCGATGGTCAAGCCTTCCAAATGAATACGTAAAGGAAAATAAAGAAGAGAATGCTCACAGAGATAGGACTTCTCACCCTTCAGTCCACCCTGAAGGGATTCGTCTATACAATGGACGGGCTTCTGTTGATATCCATCTGCGGGTTTGGCTATTTCAGAACAGGTGGGAGTAACGTCACTCGAGTGGGTAAAGAAGCTACCTGAAGTGTTAAGGAAGGAGATATTAGCGCCAATGATCTTGGCGAAAAGGTCTTGGAATTTCTGCCACTTCTTGAAATCAGACAGGCCAGAAAATGCAGTTTCCCTCTGGACGCTAGTTTTTGAGGTCACTGGCCTTAATCCTTATTGTTAAAAGATGACGTTGTGACTTGATTAAAGCAAGTTGTGCTTTTTCATCTTATTGTAGAGGGTTGTCCGATTGATACGGAGGATCACAGCCGCCTTCTTCCGATTCCAACCCGTCTGCTCGAGCGCCTCTACAATAACTCTTTTCTCAGGCTCTAACAGAACGTCCTTAAGCCGCGTCCCCATGGGAGATGAAACCGTTGCCTGAACACGTGATGAAAGATCCCTGGGAAAATTCTCTATAGTAATCATATCTCCCTCAGCAAGAACGCAAGCCCTCTCGATCAAATTCTCAAGCTCTCTTACATTTCCCGGCCAATCGTAATTCACAAGCACCTTGAGCGCATCTTTGGCGACACCCCTGACCTGACGTTTCGTCTTCGTATTGTAATAGGTGAGAAAATGCTCGATCAGTTGAGGAATGTCCTCTCTCCGAGCCCGAAGAGGAGGAACTTCGATCGTGATCACATTAAGCCGATAATAAAGATCCTCGCGGAAATTACCTTTACGGATATCTTCCTCCAGGTCTCTATTGGTGGCGGCGATGATGCGGACATTCACGCTGACGGTCTTGGTATCGCCTACTTTTTCAAACACTTTTTGCTGAAGCACACGCAGAAGCTTCACCTGAAGATAAGGTGGAAGGGCATCAATTTCATCAAGAAGAATGGTGCCGCCATTGGCCATTTCAAATCGACCCATGCGGTCGCGGATAGCACTTGTGAAGGCTCCTTTCACATGTCCAAAAAGTTCGCTTTCGAGAAGATCTCTGGGAATAGCCCCACAGCTAACTTCCACATACGGCCCATCCTTACGAGCAGGGTCACTATAGTGAATGGCCTGAGCAACCATACCTTTTCCCGTTCCGCTTTCTCCTTTTAAAAGAACGGTTGTGTCTGTATCCTGAATCGCCTGAATCAGCTGATAAATGCGCTGCATCTTGGGATCGGAACCGATGATGTTGTGGAAGTGGCTCCGCTTCTCTGCGAGCTGCTCCCTTAGACCTGCGTTCTCCTCTTTTAAGCGGCGAGTTTCGAAGATTCTTTGAAGCAGGATTTTGATTTCTTCGTCATTGATCGGCTTCGTGAGGTAATCTGCTGCGCCAAGCTTCATGGCTTCAACAGCACTTTCAATAGAACCGTAACTTGTCATCACCACAACATCCACGTCAGGGAATCTTTCCTGGCACTCACTTAAAAATTCCATTCCGCCCATCTCGGGCATCTTGAGATCAGTCAGCACGACATCCGCAGGACGATCCGCCAAAAGATCGAGACCTTCCTTTCCGTCCTGAGCCATCGTCACTTCATACCCCTCCTGGCTAAGGATTTCGAAAAGAGACTCCTTCACGAGCGGATCATCTTCAACGATAAGAATGGTTCTTCTCATAACTTCTCAATCCCATCTTCGTAAGGGAGCATGATATAAAAAGTTGTCCCCTCATTTTCTGTGCTTTCGAGAGTGATCTCACCGCCCGACCGATCCACGATATCCCGACAAATTGCGAGACCGATTCCCGTCCCCTCGCCTCTTTCCTTTGTTGAAAAGAAGGGTTCGAATACCTTCCCCTTCAGTTCATTCGGAACACCGCAACCTGTGTCACGTACGGAAATGACAACTTGCTTTGCATTCCGATGCGTAGCAACAACAATTGTACCCCTTCCACTCATCGCGTGATGGGCGTTTTCAAAAAGATTTTTGAAGACAGTCCAAAGTCCTGTGTCTTTTACGAGGACTCTTCCTTCGCAAAACTCTTTCTCAAATCGCATCCCATCGTATGTCTGATCCTGAGAGGCCGCGGTAATGGCTTGTTCAATCAAGGTATGCAGTTCGGCAATTCGCGTAGTCTGCTTGGCGCTCTCCCGCGCAAAGGTCAGCATCCCTCTAATGATCTGGATAGCCCGACGAATCCCGCTTTTCGCCTTGAGAAGATATTCTCGTGCAAGTGTATCCTCCATTACTTGATCGAGAGCCAAATTAATAAAACGCCTGATGGCATCGAGTGGATTATTGAGTTCATGGGCAAGATTGGCGGCGAGCTTACCGATCGAAACAAGTGATTCTTGCTGTCTTAGGCTTTCATTGAGGTTCGCGACTGACTGATGAAGTTCTTCATTCTCCTTTCGGAGACGCTTCTTGGTCTTTAAATTTTCGAGGGCAAGCGCAACGTGTTTTGCAATCGTATTGGCCCTGTCAAAATCTTCTTCATCGAATGAAATCAGGTTTTCACGCTCTGTGACATTGATAACGCCGACTAATTTATTTCCAGCTAGGAGGGGAACGGATATGAAGGAGGGTGTTTGGTAGGTTCTGTATCGTTTGATTTCTTTGAATCTTTCATCATGATGAATGTCTTTAACGAGCACTGAAAGTCCCTTATCCGCGATCCAGCCCGAAACCCCTTCTTTCAATTTCACCCGTGCTCCCGAAACCTTGTCGAGGTATGGTCCTCTGGCTATGCTCAGAACAAGCTCCTTTGAGGAATCGTCCCAAAGGAAAATAGACCCTGCTGCGGCTGAGGTTAAAGCAAGGAGTGAATCGAGGGCAAATTCGAGGAGGTTCTCTTCATCGGAAAAGGTATGAAAGGCTGCGGTTGAGTCTGAAACTTTTTCCTTTCCCAGTAGAGAGGGGTTCATATCTGATGGATAAAGGGGATAATGCTTGGTACCTTTCTTCAGTATAGACTTTTCAGATGAGACTGTAGAGGAATTGTACCACATTATCTATGATTGTCAACGGCACTTTTTAAAACTGTTTAATGATCAATTTTCCTTGAAATATCTAGAGAAATTGAGGTATCTTACTACTACTCACCCAATTTTTCTTTAAATCGTGTCCTAATTCTTCGACAGAGCCTCTAAGTGGCTCTTGGCAACATTAGCCTGCGGATGTTCGGGATGTTTCTGAAGAAAGTCCTGATAAAGGGTAACAGCCTTTTCTTTGTCTTTGAGTCTGTTTTCAGCAATGAGGCCTTTGAGAAGCAGCCATCTTCCCTGTATCACAGAATTCTTCTCATTCACAATATCCTGATCCACATTAGCCAGAAACTTATCCCAATCACCTTTCTTGGCGAAGGCGTTATACATAAACCGCCTTGCTTGCTTTGCAAGACGCGTGCCCGGATGCTCTTTTTCGATAAGTTCATACTGTTTGATCGCCTCGTCCAGGATCTCTTCAACCTTTTCAGGCTGATTTTGCTGCTCATAATAGAGGGAAACCATGAAAGGAACTTGAAGCGAAGCCACGGTTGTTGGATGTTCTTTCCCGATTTCATCGTACACTTTCTGAGCTTCAGCCCAAAGCCCTTCTTCTTGGAATGCACGCCCAATCAAAAGTTTTAAATCTCCTATGGCTGCATTATCCTTAGCAAAATTTTCCGAGATCGCCTTATTCAACCACCAACGAGACCGAGCAAAATCCCTCTTTGCAAGATACATGAGTCCAATCCGAACTCTTGACTTACCAACAAAGGGGTGGCTCGGATAGGTCCTGAAAAATCGCCGATAAAGTCGTAGCCCATCTTCAAATTTCCCATTGGCCGATATGGTTTCCGCAGCCGCAAGTATACCGAGGGGGGCGTATGGATTTTTGGGATAGTTCTTAGCGATAAGGAGCCACTCATCCTTTGCCTTCTGCCAATCTCCATGCATGACATAGGCAAGAGCAAGGTAGTTATGAATAATAACGGAAGCCTCGATGGGTCCTGCCTGTTTGAGATTGGTATTGTAATATTCGGACGCCTTCACAAAAGACCTCTCGAAAGCATCTTGATTCCCTTCTTTCTTATAATGTCCCGTGATATAAATAGGCGCGTAAGCACCCTTTATTACCAGAGGATGATATTCAGCCGTCTCCCAATAAGCGGCCTCTGCCTTCTCCCATTTCCCCTCCGCTTCATAGAGCTGAGCTATTTTGAAACGTGCATCGGCAGCCAACGTGGAAGAATAATTTTGAACAATCTTATTGAGCGTTTCGCGGGCTCGGTCGTACGCTTTTTGTTTGGCCCAAAGATCGGCAATGATACTAAGGCTCTCAATCGCCTTGGATGAAGATGGGTATTTTTCAACAATCTCCTCGAACGCAGTGATGACAGGAACGTAAGTCCGCGCTTCGTGAACAGTAACACCCGCCATCGCCTCTACCTTCTTGAGAGCAGCTAGCTTTTTGGATGCCTGGTAAAATTCCTTCTCAGCCAAGTAACCCGAGCGATTGCCCTGACATCCTGCAAGAAGTGTTGCAATCGAAAATACTAAAAGTAAGTTTCTCTTCATAAACCTCGCCGCCTCAAAAATGGAATCAAGAGCCCAAAGCCCATCAGAAGAACTGTTGAAGGCTCTGGACTATGCGGAACGCCAGAATTTCCTCCTGGTTTCCCCGCTCCTGGCTCAATAATAAATGGATCTGGGTCTGGCCCTGGAGGAGGTGGATCATAGATTAGTGGTGGTGGATAAAAGTCGTCAGGGTCAGGATTGTCCGGAGGACCTGGATTGTTTGGATTCGGGCTAGGTCCACCACCTGGACCTGAGGTGCTTCCAGAGCCGCTTCCCGATCCACCTACGGCAAGGCCCAGGATGGCGAGCAAGAGAGCCGTTAAAAGGAGGACGGCGCTTGTGATAACAACTTTTCTCTTCGACCAGAACGCTGTCCCAGCGACTGATATATTCTGAATCGCATCTTCACCCTCAATATAAAGAGCAAGTTCCTCTAATTCGTCGAGAAGCTCTCCCGCTCCGCTTTCGATAAGATCCATGCCGGGCAAAGGATCTGAGATTCCAATATCAAACGGAGGAAGATCTCCTTGACTTGCGATCGTAGGAAGCCCCGCATCGGCCCAAGGATTCTCACCCAGGACGATTCCCCATTCCGCCACAGCCGAATAGGCCTGCGAAATCGGCAGTGTCAGAACCAACACTGCAATGATGAAGATGCGGTTCCAATTCATGATTCGTGATTCCTCTCTTTCAAGAATAAGATCGTAGCCAAAGAAGTGATCCAGAGATCCACTACCGTCATGATCAGAATCCCTATGGAAAGGACCCATAGGACGAATTCGGGATAAACTCTCACATAGACGGGAGTTAATATTTTAAAGAAGGATAGAGCAATCACAAAAAACATCGGCAGGCTGATCAAAGCAACCGCTACAAGAATATTCTTCGCACCAAATCTCAGCCCCTCCCAGACAGACCTAAAGAATCCTTTATTCAGAATAAGAATTGCTGGTAGGAGAAAAACGACGAGACCTTGAATCATTACGCTAACACCGAAAGCGCCACCTAATTGAAGCCATGCATTCTGTGGGATTATAGGAAGAGTGACTCGAAGCGAAAAAACAAGAAGACCATAGCTAAGAAGCCAGGCAATGATAAGAGAGAGATACCTTTTCATGACAGAACCGCATGCATCTAAAAGGGAGACTCGCTCCCTTTCTACAATCTGACCTTCTATTTTTTTAATCACAACTCCTGTCAAAAAGACACCAATAATCGTCGTGATGACAAAATGGGCATGATCCAGAAGTTTGGGAAGTAGGAGAAAATTAGCAGGATAATGAAGAAATTGATCATCCCAAAATGTGCGAATAATCGGCGCCAATACATAGGAAACCGGTGGTGATGGCGCTAAAAATAAAAGTGCGAGCGCAATAAAATCGCAGACGAGAATCACACCAAAAAGCATACCAACCATGGGGTCTTTTCTCAACACAGAAAAAACCTGTCTATAAATTTCAACGATTTTAGGCCAAAAAAAAGAGAAACCAACTCGGGCAGCACCTGAGCTGCCCGAGTTGGG
>JACQLI010000059.1 GCA_016204125.1 Candidatus Omnitrophota bacterium | reverse complement strand
CTCCAAGGGGTACAAAAGGCGCACAGCGGTCCCTATCATGAACCCAAGGAACGGGCGCAGGCGTTGGTTGAGGCGACCAGAGTTCGCTTGAGACTTCTCGGGATGTCTGAACAAGAGATTGCAGAACTCGAAAAAGGGGGAGTGCAGGATAAGAATTTAATTCTTCCTCCGAACGAATCTTCCCCCCACCTGAATCCTCCCCCCGCAGAAGAGGGGGGAGGTAAGGAGGGGGGTCGATATGTTTGGGTCTACGGAGCGATTTATGAGTATGAACTTCCTTTTGTGAAAGTAGGATCATCTATCAAAGTCAAGGTTCCCACTTTTCCTGATCAAGAATTTAGCGGCGCCATCAACGCTCTCGACCCTGTTCTTGATCCGACTACCCGATCGATTCGGATCCGTGCTCGTGTGGAAAACCCAGGGGGGCTTTTAAAACCAGGGATGTATGTGGATGTCTATCTTAGGGGCGGAGAAGAAGATGTTCTGGCGATTCCTCTTGATGCAGTCATGCATACAGGGGAAAGAGAACTCGCTTTCGTCGCCAAAGGCGAAGGTTATTTCGAGCCACGAGAAATCAGGCTTGGAACTCAGGCAGGAGATTACTGGGTAGTGAAAGAGGGTCTTAAGATGGGCGAGCAGATTGTTGTGAGCGGAAACTTCTTGATTGATTCAGAAAGCCGTCTCCAGGCAGCGCTCCAGGGGATGACGGGCGGAGGTCACCAGCATGGCCAGTAACCCAGTTCCGACCTTAAGCAAGCGGGAAGGTTTTGTCGAGAGAGTTATAGGATTCTCGGCTCATAACAAGTTTCTGGTCCTCATCTTTGTGACCGTAGCGATGATTGGATCCGTATGGTCCCTCAAGAGTATCCCACTCGACGCAATCCCCGACCTTTCGGATACACAGGTCATCATCTATTCGCGGTGGGATCGCAGTCCTGACATCATTGAAGACCAAGTAACCTACCCCATTGTGAGTGCCATGCTTGGAGCTCCCCGAGTGAAAGCCATCCGTGGTTTCTCCGATTTCGGATTCTCATACGTCTACGTGATTTTTAAAGACGGAACGGACATCTATTGGGCCAGAAGTAGAACGCTCGAGTATCTCAGTAAGATCACGCCGCGTCTCCCCGAAGGAGTGAAAACCGAACTTGGTCCTGATGCTTCTGGTGTCGGATGGGTGTTCCAGTATGCCTTGGTAGACACAAGCGGGAAACACAGCCTTCAGGAGCTACGTTCTTTTCAAGACTGGTATCTTCGCTACCACCTTCAAAGTGTCCCTGGCGTTGCTGAAGTAGCGTCGATTGGAGGATTTGTTAAACAGTATCAGATCTTGATCGATCCCAATCGGCTTCTGGCTTACAACATTCCTCTTACAACTGTCATCGAAGCGATCCGCAAAGGAAATCAAGAAACAGGAGGAAGGCTTCTCGAATTTTCAGGAGCCGAGTACATGGTTCGAGGGCGCGGTTACGCCAAATCAGTCAAGGATCTTGGAGAAATTATGGTCGGAACCGATAGCAACGGTACACCCGTCCTTATTAAGCATATCGCTCAAGTCACTATCGGTTCTGACATTCGGAGAGGTCTTGCTGACCTTGATGGCCAGGGTGATGTGGTGGGCGGCACGGTTGTCATGCGTTACGGCGAAAATGCACTCAACGTGATCAATCGCGTCAAGGTAAAGATCAAGGAAATAGAACCGTCTCTTCCTCCTGGCGTAAAAATGGAGATAACCTATGACCGATCTGAGCTCATCCTGAAGGCTATCGATACCCTCAAACACCAGCTCATTGAAGAAATGATCATCGTGAGTCTTGTCATTCTGCTCTTCCTTTGGCATTTTCCCTCAGCCGTTATTCCGATCGTTACGATTCCGATTGCCGTCTTCCTTTCTTTCATTCCACTTTATGGGATGAAACTGACCTCTAACATCATGTCCCTTTCAGGAATCGCGATTTCAATCGGCGTCTTGGTCGACGGCGCAATTGTTGAAGTGGAAAATGCCTACAAGCGGCTCGAGCAATGGGTTGAGGGCGGAAGGAAAGGGGATTACCACGCCATCCGCCTCAAAGCCCTTAAAGAAGTCGGGCCTTCCGTTTTCTTCTCACTTCTTGTCATCGCAGTTGCCTTTATGCCGATCTTCACACTGATTGATCAAGAAGGGAGACTCTTCAAGCCCCTTGCTTGGGCAAAGAACCTTGCGATGGCCATTGCTGCCATTTTAGCTGTGACACTCGACCCCGCGATGAGAATGCTCTTTACGCGAATGGAGCCGATCAAACTCAAATCCCCTTGGGCATCCAAGCTCGCGACAACCCTTGCCGTAGGGACTTATTACCCTGAGGAGAAACATCCCATCAGCAGGATTCTTTTCAAGGTCTATGAACCCGCGTGTCGCTTTGTCCTTCGGAATCGTAGGGCGACTATCATCACAGCCCTCGCGCTTGTTCTCACAACCATCCCCGTTTATTTCAAATTGGGATCGGAATTCATGCCACCTCTTCGTGAAGGGTCTCTTCTTTACATGCCGACAACTTTGCCAGGCATCTCGGTTACAGAGGCTCAGGCCCTTATGCAAAAGCAAGACCAGATTCTGAAAAGTTTTCCTGAAGTTGAGAGAGTCTTCGGAAAGGCTGGCAGAATTGAAAGTTCAACTGATCCCGCTCCTTTTTCGATGATGGAGACCGTGGTCCTCTTAAAACCTGAGAGCGAATGGAGAAAAATGAGGCGGTGGTATTCCTTTTGGATGCCTGAACATTTCAGGGCTCCACTTCGCAGGATTTGGCCCGACCATATTTCCTATGAAGAATTAATCGATGAGATGGATAAGGCCCTCAAGATTCCTGGAAGCACAAACGCCTGGACCATGCCAATCAAGAACCGAATCGATATGCTGACCACAGGTGTCCGCACACCGATCGGAATTAAAGTCTTGGGATCGGATCTCAAGAGAATAGAGGAGATTGGGACTCACCTCGAAATGATTTTAAGAAATATTCAGGGAACGCGAAGCGTTTATGCAGAACGGGTGACAGGAGGATATTTCTTAGATTTTGAACTCAAGCGCGAACAGCTTGCACGCTACGGTCTCTCAATAAACGATGCACAGGAAATCATTATGTCGGCGATTGGTGGTGAGCCGATCACGACAACGGTAGAAGGAAGAGAACGCTATACCGTCAGCGTTCGCTATGCGCGGGAACTTAGGGATGACATTGATAAGTTAAAGCGGGTTCTCGTGCCCATTCCTTCAGGAGCGCAAATTCCGCTCTTTGAGCTTGCAGATTTGCGAATGGTTTCAGGTCCTGCGATGATTCGGAATGAGAATGGTCTTCTTGCAGGCTATGTTTTTGTAGATATGGCAGGACGAGACATTGGGAGTTATGTCGCAGAGGCAAAGAGAGTTGTATCGAAGGAACTTAAGCTTCCAACAGGCTATGCCCTTTTATGGAGCGGGCAATATGAGAATATGTTGCGCGTGAAGGAAAGACTTAAAGTCGTTCTGCCGCTTACCCTCTTCATCATATGTATTCTTCTTTATATGAATACGAGGTCGATGGTGAAGACAGGAATTGTCCTACTCGCAGTTCCCTTTTCACTGATCGGAGCAGTCTGGCTTCTTTGGTTTCTAGGTTACAATATTTCCATTGCTGTTTGGGTGGGAATGATCGCCTTGATGGGACTCGATGCGGAAACAGGTGTTTTCATGCTTCTCTTTCTCGACCTTTCCTACAATGAGGCAGTTGAAAAAGGGAAGATGCGCACTGAAGAAGATCTTGAAGAAGCGATCATCCATGGTGCTGTGAAAAGGGTTCGTCCCAAGATGATGACGGTGATGGCCGCGTTTATGGGACTTCTCCCCATCATGTGGTCAACAGGAACGGGAGCTGACATGATGAAACGAATTGCGGCACCCATGGTAGGAGGGCTTTTCAGCTCCTTTACCTTGGAGCTTTTGGTGTATCCTGTCATTTACGCAATTTGGAAATGGAATTTTGAAATCAAAAAACAAAATATCTATGGAGGAAAATAACGATGAAGACAATGATCATTCTAGGGTTTTTGGTTCTTTCTTTTATTTCTGTAAGCTGGGCGGGGCAAGTTCTTCCAAAGACGGCAACAGATGTCGTTGATGCAGGGAACGCCACCTGTCCTGTTTCTGGAGACAAAGTCAATCCGAAGGTTTCCTACATTTATGAAGGGAAGAAGTATCATTTTTGTTGTGCGATGTGTATCAAAGACTTTAAAAAGGATCCAAAGAAATACATCGCACAGTTAGAAAAAGGTGAATCTCAACATGATGGTCACATGCATTAAAACACAAAGGAGGGTAAGACAATGAAAACATTAGCGATCGTGGTACTGAGTCTAGGGGTTTTGCTTGGGGTGGTCTCACCCATATCAGCTTTTGCGGTTGAACCTGCTCAAGCAGCGGCCGATCATTTGGCTATGGCAGCCTCTTATGAACAGCAGGCAACATCTCAAGATGCTTTGATTGCGGAGCACACAACGATGAAGAAGGAGTATAAAGACAGGTTCTTCGTCAACGAGAAAGTGACTCCGATCAGCAAAGTTAGGAAGATGGAGCGCCACTGTGATGCCATTATCAAGGATGCTCAGAAGGTAAAGAATGACTTACTTGATTTTGCCAAATGGCATCGGATGCGAGCGGCCGAGTTGCAAGGGCGGTAAGAAAT
>JACQLI010000054.1 GCA_016204125.1 Candidatus Omnitrophota bacterium | reverse complement strand
TGAAACCGTACCCCTTCGTCGGTGATTTTTCGAAGCCTGCTAAGAGAGAAAACCTGATAACCTCCTGAATCAGTCAAAATCGGACCCGACCATCCCATGAATTTATGAAGCCCGCCTGCTTCTTTAATGATTTCCGTCCCAGGTCGAATAAAAAGATGATAGGCGTTCGAAAGAATAATTTCTGCGCCGATCCCCTCGAGATCTCTCGGAGTCAAACCCTTTACCGTCCCTTGCGTCCCCACGGGCATGAATGCGGGGGTGTGGAAAGGGCCGTGAGGTGTGCGCACCACAGCGGTTCTCGCTCGCGTCTTTGTATCACGTGCTTTAATTTCAAATTCAAACGATGTTGTCTCGGTAGGGGCAGACCCATGTGTCTGCTCTATATCAACATTTGGGCGAACACGTGGGTTCGCCCCTACAGCCGATTTCGTTTTCATAAAATCAGCATCGCATCGCCGCCCTGATTTTTATCAGATATCTTATAGGAAATCAGGACTGCTCCGTTCATAAAATCAACATCGCGTCGCCGTAACTATAGAAGCGATAGCGTTCACGGATAGCTTCGTCATAAGCTCTAAAAAGCAGGTCTCTACCTGCAAAGGCGCTGGCCAACATCAGAAGTGTGCTTCTTGGGAGATGAAAATTCGTAATCAAAAGATCAGCCATTTGGAACTCATAAGGAGGATAGATAAATAAATTGGTTTTCCCATGAATCGCGTTAATCGTGTTCGTAGGGGCAGACCCACGTGTCTGCCCAATATCAACATTTGGGCGAACACATTGGTTCGCCCCTACAGCCGATTCCAATGTGCGAACCACGGTTGTACCGCAAGCGACAATTCGTCTTTTCTGCTCCAATGCTTTTTGAATTTGAGTGGCTGCTCTCTCTGTGATCTCAAATTCTTCTTCGTACATTTGGTGCTGGGAAAGATCTTCTGTTTGTACAGGTTGAAAAGTTCCATAACTCACATGTAAAGTAACATAAGTTATCTCAATTCCTTTTTCCCCGAGACCTTTCAGGAGTTCTTCATCAAAGTGAAGCCCTGCTGTCGGTGACGCTACTGCGCCCTCCTTCTCAGCAAAGACCGTTTGATAAAGTTCGCGGTCAATCTCTTCGTCAGGCCTATCAATGTACGGTGGCAGCGGGATTCGTCCGATTTTTCTCAGCAATTCTTCCTGATTCGTCCCATTTGTTCGAAATTGAACACGACGAATTCCGTCATTATGGTTTGGCGAATCCAGAACTAGAAGAGTTGCGTGATCATTCAAAATGATCTCCTCGCCTTCATGAATTCGTCTTGAAGGTTTAATTAAAACCTCGACCCCCCTCCCTTCCTCCCCCCGCGTTGCGGGGGGAGGATCAAGGTGGGGGGATAACACCAATACTTCAACCCGTCCTCCCGTTCTTCGCTTTCCAAAGAGTCTTGCTGGGAGAACGCGGGTATTATTGAGAACGAGCAAATCCCCTTCACGAAGATAGTCGGTTACATCTTTAAAGATTCGATGCTCAATTCGCCCGTTCTCCCGATCAAGCACCATCAGCCTCGCCTCACTCCGCTTCGGTGTCGGATAAGGCGCAATCAATTCTCGTGGTAACTCGTAATCAAAATCGTTGAGAGTTAACATCGTTTTGAAATTATACGATATGAGACGAAAAAGGTATGAAAGAATTTCGTGGAAGGAGCCTGCTAGTTTTTTAAATCAAAAAGATAGACTGAACGTTTCGGTGTAACCTGTATAGATCAAAATCCCATGTTCCAGAACATCTCTTCCTATTAGACACTGAATATTCTGACCTTCAAGAGGTGTCTCGATAACCCCTACGGTAGGAATAGTCACTCCATTCGGAAAATGAAGCGAGACATCATATACATTGCAAGGGTGTGCCTTACTCGAGGGAGTGGCGATCTGAATCACTCCCCGCGAAACTAGACCTAGGGTTGATACGATTTTAGGATTGATACATGTTCCAGAAGCGCCTGTATCAATTAGAGCCGTGGCTTCGATAGGAGGATTTATTGTCTCTCCCTTGGAAGACAAAACTTCATTGGCCACTGCTGATAAGCCAATTTTTATCCGACAGACTGGTCCAACTTGTTTGAGATTTGGAATCTGAGAAGTAAAGGAAGGCATGACTTAGGCAGCGACGTTGGTATAGAAGAAATTGATTTCCTCTTCGCGTTGTATCTCTTTTACCAGAAAAGGAACGTTCCCAAATCTCTTGAATCCTTCTTTCAAGGCATCTTCGTATGAAGAATAGACATCGATGATTTTGGTATCTTTAATGAGCACAAATTTCCCCTCGCTTTTTGCCAGAAGTTCGTCTTTGTGCTCAAGATAGGTTTGGTATTCCTTCTCTAGCTTCATCAGATTCACCAGTTAAAGATATCAGAAATAAGG
>JACQLI010000053.1 GCA_016204125.1 Candidatus Omnitrophota bacterium | reverse complement strand
GAAGTGGAGATCAAGGAAGCAGAATTAAGGATCGATACCTACAGGGCGGGTGGCAAGGGAGGGCAGCATGTTAATAAGACCTCGAGCGCTGTCCGATTGACACACATACCATCGGGGATTGTGGTTCAATGTCAAAACGAACGCTCCCAACACCAAAACAAAGAAGTAGCGATGAAAGTTTTAAAGGCACGGCTTTATCAAAGGCATCTCAAGGAACGAGAAGAAGAACTCAAGGCTCAGTACGGTGAGAAAAAGGAAATTGCTTGGGGTTCACAGATTCGCTCTTATGTTTTCCATCCCTACACACTTGTGAAAGATCACCGCACTGGCTACGAAACTTCGAACGGCCAACTTGTCATGAACGGCGAACTCGACGAGTTCATCCAAGCCTATCTTAAGAAGCTTGTGGAGAGTCGTCAGAAAGGGAAATAGTGAAAGGCAGAACCCTTCCCCTTCGGCGGACGTTCGGCCGACGGATGTCTCCGAAAGTGAGAAGACAGAAGGAAATCATTCCAAATGAAAACGTTTATTCTGAATAAAACGAGATTTGACAAGATGCCGGTTAGAATTAAAGAACGGTTTGAGTCGGCCTCACTCGATGGAGCTGTGGCGAAAATGTTTCCGATTTTCGCCCCGACGCTCCAACGCCGCCTCCAGGGGAAAGATTCTGCCTTTCAGGCGATCTCGAAGGATCTTGACGCGACGTTGGCACGACCAAAGGGAGTGCCGTCGAGCCGAGCGAGACACCTTGATTCTTTTCTATCTCAACCTTTGATTCCCCAGATTTCTTTTCCTTTCTCATCTTTACCTTGCGATTGGAATGTATCTGGTTTCTTTCTAGAACTAGGAAGCGACCGTCTCGCGAGGCGCTCGCGGAAGGATCCTTCGGAGATCGCAGAAAGGTTTCTATGATTGGTTTGATCCTTCAGAAGATTTTTGGGACGCAGAATGCAAGGGCTCTTAAAAGGCTTTGGCCCACGGTTTACAAGGTCAATGCACTTGAGCCTGCGATGCAAAAGCTCTCTGATGAAGCGCTACGTCAGAAGACTGACGAATTTCGCGAGAGATTGGCCAAAGGGGCGACGATCGAGGATCTCCTTGTCGAAGCGTTTGCTGTTGTGAGGGAGGCTTCTCGTCGGACAATCAATATGCGCCATTTTGACGTGCAAATTTTAGGAGGCATGGTCCTTCATCAGGGAAGAATCGCTGAGATGGCCACAGGAGAAGGTAAAACACTTGTCGCCACCCTCCCTCTTTATTTGAATGCCCTCGCAGGTAAAGGCTGCCATTTGATTACGGTTAATGATTACCTTGCCCGCCGTGACCGAAACTGGATGGGACCGATCTACGAATCTCTGGGACTCACCGTCGGTGTCATTCAACACGACATGAGAAATCCTGACCGTCAGGCAGCCTACCGATCGGACATTACCTATGGGACTAACAATGAATTTGGATTCGATTATTTAAGAGACAACATGGTCGTTGACATGAAG
>JACQLI010000013.1 GCA_016204125.1 Candidatus Omnitrophota bacterium | reverse complement strand
TTTTTTTGGACATCTTCTAATCTGTAGTCATCTAAGAAGTTACAGTCACTTTTTAAAAGTCGTGTCGAGAAATCTAACATCTAACTTCACTTTCTGTCCGCACACACCTTCGAACCTCTCCTTCTCCACGTTCTGTAACTCTTGTCTGTCGAGCAGGAGAAGGAAAAAGTTTTAGAAATTTCCAGTGTCACCGACGTGTTGGCATGAATCATGTCTAATACAGACAGTCCATGACAAGCCTGGACTGAAGAAGAAAAGCTATCCTTAGCTTATCCAACTCAACCGTTTATCAATAAAGATGAATAACCAAAGAAGAGGAGCCGAACAGTGAATGGTCGTTTGACTATCTCTGATGTAGCAGAAAAAGTAGGTGTGAGTGCCAAAACTCTTATCCGCTGGGAAAAATCTGGAAAGATTCAGAAGGCGAAGAGAGATTGGAAGGGTTGGCGAGTTTACCTGGAGGATGATCTTGCGAGGATCCAAAACTTTGTAACCTCGGTTTACGACCCAGAGGAGATCGCCTAAAAAGAGAGGACGAACCTAATGAAACCGCTTCAAACAGGCATCACCGTTTTATTGATTGTCGTTCTAACAGGAGGGGAGGCTTTTTCAGAACCCCTTGTTTATTCAGGAAGGCAACAGCAGGAAAACATGGATCCTGCCAATGTTGATCCTGCAGGAATAGCAGCTGTTCCGGTCATCTATGGAACAGATTACGGTACGCAGTTCGCACCTTATTCAAGTTTCATGCAGCCTCCCGTTCAAAGCCACGGCCCCCTTCAGCAGCAATACCAGAACCCTTACGTCGGGCCTTACAACCAGGCTGCGATGCCCCCTTCAGGAGTCAATCCTGCCACGGCGGGTCAGATGGATCCTTTAGGTGCATCGGAGGTGTCTCCCTACTCACGTTATTCGCCCTACATGGAAGTCATCGGCGAAGGATCTAACTACACGCTCGGCATCGACGATGTGGTAACCATCATCGTCAGAAACCAGCCTGATTTTTCAGGGCGATTTATCGTCGATCCCGAGGGAGATATCCAGTACAACTTTGTGGGCGACATCCCAGCCGTCGGATTGACAAAAGAGGAATTGAAACAGGAAATCATCAATAGGTTGCAGCGCTTTGTTCGGTACCCTGAAGTGGCTGTGATGATCTCTGAGTATCGAAGCAAAGCGGTCTATGTGTTGGGCTACATTAACTCTCCGGGTAAGTATGCGATGAAGGGCGATAAGATCACCGTCAAAGAAGCTGTCATAGCAGCAGGACTCCCAAGGTCGGATGGGGCACTCAAACGAGTTTACGTGATTCGTCCAGACAAGAACACGAAGTCGGGCGAGCCTGAAAAGAAGAAGGTTAACCTTAAGGACCTTCTTGAAAAGGGCAAGACGGCCGAGGACTTTCTACTTGAACCTGGCGACACAATCATCGTGCATCAGCGCTACTATGATAAGTTTGTCAACAATTTCTCGCGGCTTATAGGGCCGCTCTTTCAGGCCGCTTCTGTTTACGAGCTCGGCTTTGGTGGTGACTCTAACGGTTATCTTCGAAAGGATTCCAATTGAGGAAGCAGAAAAGTCCCTTCTTACAAATTTGCACGAGTCACTGCCTGCTCTTTTGGCCACTGATTGTTGCAGGTGCAAGGCTAGTGACACGAGTCGTACTGAACTTATGGAACATAGTGGAAGATTGAGGAGATTGAAGGGAATATGAACATCAACAACGTAACAACGACTTTGAGACTCCGCGAATATTACTACATGGCTCTACGCCACAAGGTAGTTTTCCTTGTTTTAACAGTAATTTGTTTGCTTAGTTCGGTTGCTATCGCCTTCTCGCTCCCGAAGATTTACCGCGCGGAGACTATCCTTGCGGTTCAAGACGAAAGGGTTCTGAATCCCTTGATATCGGGACTTGCCATTAACCCCTCAGTGGGTTCACGGATGCGGACGGTTAGAGAAGAACTTCTTTCTTGGCACAGACTAACCCTTCTTGTGGAAAAATTGGGGCTTGCTAAAAAAATCAACACGCCTCTCGAGTATGAGCGAATGATGAAAAGTATCCGCGACAAACTCTTCATCAGGATGAGGGAATCTGACATTGTCGTCATCGGATTCGAGGGGCCCAAACCCAAAAAGGCTCAGGAAATCGTACAAACTCTTTCAGACATCATCATCGAAGGTAATCTCACCTCAACGAAGGTTGAAGCCTCAAGTGCCATCCGCTTCCTCCAGGAACAGCTTGATAAATATCGGGTAAGTCTTGAGCAGTCAGAGGAACAGCTCAGGAAATTCAGGGAGATATATAGCAAAAGCCTTCCTGTGGCTACGCGACTCAATGAACAGCTGATTGCACTTAAGATCGAACTCAATAACCTCCTTGTGGAGAACACAGAAGAACACCCACGGGTGATTCAAACAAAGAAACTTGTCCAGCGGCTTGAGCAACAGCGTGATGAACAAATGCAACAGGCAAAGCTTGAGGGCGTGGAAATCGATCCTGCTGAGTACGCGAAGCTTGTAACAAGCGTTCCAAGGCAGGAACAGCATCTTGCAAAGCTTACCCGCGACTATATGGTGAATGCGAATATCTATGAGTCGCTCCTCCAGCGCCTTGAGACAGCTAAAATTTCCGAGAACCTTGAACAGTCCGACAAGGGCTTGAAGTTTCGCATTCTTGAACCTGCGCGTCTTCCGCTTGAACCTGTGAAGCCAAAGAAGATCTTGATTGTCCTTGCGGGACTGTTGATCGGGATTGCGCTGAGTTGTCTTGCCGTCTATCTTTTGGAGCTCAGCGATACCTCGATTCGCAATTTGGATGAGGCCAGGATTCTTCTGGAACTTCCGATCTTTGGATCCATCCCTCCGATTCGTCCCGATGAACTCTTGGTGGAACAAAACTTAAGGGGGGCAACAGCCGGTGTCAGTTTATAATCAATTCTACGGATTCCGTGAGAATCCTTTCAATCAAACTCCCGACTCGAGCTTCTTCTTTCCTTCCGAGAAGCACAAGTCAGCCCTTGATGCTCTTCTTTATGCGGTAAGAGAGCGGAAGGGGTTTGTCGTGGTGACAGGCGAAATCGGCTCTGGCAAGACAACGGTTGCCAGGACTCTTCTAAAGAAACTTGGCGATAACACGAGGACCGCCGTCATCACCAATACCTTTTTGACACCCAAGGGAATCATCACCCTCCTTCTGGAAGATCTGGGAGTTGCCTACAAACAAGGGTCTAAGGAGAGACTTCTCCTCCAATTGAATGAATACCTGATTACGCAGGCACGCATGGACCAAGACATCGTTCTTCTTATTGACGAGGCGCAGAATCTCAACCCTCAGTGCCTCGAAGAGATTCGAATGCTTTCGAACCTTGAAACAGAAAAGGAAAAACTCATTCAAATCATCCTGATAGGTCAGCCAGAGCTTCGGCGCAAACTTGAAATGCCTGCCCTGGAACAGCTCAGGCAGCGGGTTACCATCCACTACCACCTGGAGTCCTTGAATAAGAAGGAAGCGAAGCAGTACATCATGCATCGCTTGAACTTGGCTAAGAATAATGGCCGTGACCTGTCGTCCTTATTTGATACGGATACAATCGAAGTGATCTATCGTTATTCCCAAGGACTTCCCCGTCTGATCAATAAACTTTGTGATCACGCACTCCTCACAGGTTTTATTGCGGAGTCGAAAGTGATCACGCAAGAGATCACAAAGGAAGCCATTCACGAACTACGTTTTAGAGAGGAAAAAAACTATGAGCAAGTTTACCAAAGCGCTTGAAAAGATTCAGATCGAAAAGGAAGAGAAGCGCGAGTCCCAATTTCCCGAAGTGAAAGAGAGCGGACCCGCTCGGTGGGATCGCGGTATCCCCAAAATTACCAACACCAAACCCGATACGCGCATTGTCGCTTATCACTTCCCGAATTCTATGATTGCCGAGCAATACCGCATCCTGAGAACCAATTTGAAGGAACAGCTTGGTAAGGAGGGCGGGAAAGTCATTCTTGTTTCAAGCGCTATTCATGGCGAGGGAAAAACGGTCAGCGTTACCAATCTCGCTCTCTGTCTTGCTGAAATGGGGGATTGTAAAGTTGCCCTTCTCGATGCTGACCTCAGGCGAGGAAAAATTGGGGAGTACCTTGGGCTTGATAAAAACCTTCCAGGGCTTTCCAATTACCTAACGAATGGTTTGACAACCAAACAGATCATGGTCCGTAATTCCATCGAGAATCTTTACATCATTCCGCGCGGTGATGTTCCGAAGAATCCTTCAGAGATTGTCACTTCTTCGAAATTCAAGGTGCTTCTCAGTGAACTTCGAGTTCACTTTGATTACGTCTTAATCGACGCCCCGCCCATCATGTCTGTGGCTGATGCAAGCATCTTTGGCCGCGAGGCAGATGGCGTCCTCATGGTGATTCAAAGCGGGAGGACACCCAAAACAGTCATTGCCCATGCCCATCTCCTTTTCAAACAGGCTGGGGTTAAAATGCTTGGCTATATCCTCACGAATGTGGAGTACCAATCGAGCGAGTATCGTTACTACTACCACTACTACACTCAGGATGGGGAAAGTCCTCCCACTGATTTCAAGACACAACTGGTGCAGCAGGTCCGCTTTCTTCTTGAAAAGTTTCGCATGTACCTGGAAAAGAAGGAAGAAGACTTCAATACTTGGTGGGAGAAGAAGTGCCTAAAAAGTGAAAAGAAGAAGAAACGGAAGGTATGAAGACACATGGCCAATTATCTAGTCACAGGTGGGGCAGGTTTTATCGGTTCACACATCGTCGATGCCTTGGTGAAGAGAGGCGGCCGTGTCCGAGTCTTCGATAACCTTTCCACGGGAAAGCTTGAAAATCTTTCCCCCTCACCCTTCCCTCTCCCCCTGAAAGGGGGAGAGGATAAAGGTGAGGGGGTGAACCTAGGTAAAATTGAATTTATCCAAGGTGACATTCGCGACAAGAAGACTGTTCGCCTGGCCGTCCAAGGCATTGATTACGTCTTCCAAGTTGCAGCTCTGCGCGCAGTCCTCCGCTCGGTTGATGACCCTGAAGAAACCCACGATGTCAACGTAACGGGCACACT
>JACQLI010000057.1 GCA_016204125.1 Candidatus Omnitrophota bacterium | reverse complement strand
GCTTTACGAATATCCATTCCGTTGATCTTCAGGGCGCCACGCACGGGATCGTAAAAACGAAGCAGAAGATTCACGAGTGTTGTCTTTCCTGCCCCACTTGGTCCTACGATAGCTACTACTTCGCCCTTCGCGACCTGAAAATCAATGTCGATAAGAACGGGCGTTTTAGGTTCGTACTCGAAGTGAACGTGTTCATAGCAAACGTTAGAGATCTCAGGACTTAACGAAATGGAGTTAGGATCTTCAATAATGGTTGGCTTCGCGTCTAAGATTTCAAAGATGCGAGCGCCTGAAGCAACGGATTGCTGGATTGTACTATTGACCTTGCTCAGCTTCTTAAGAGGTTCATAGAAAATAAAGAGAGATACTACAAAAGAACCAAATCTGTCTGCAGGAAGATGTTGCAGAGCAAACCAAACGGCAAATGCTGTTCCGATTGCCCCAAGGACTTCGATCAGGGGCCTTTGAATAGTGGTTATTTTTACAGATTTCTTGAAAAAATCGAAAACGCTTCGATTGATTTCCCGAAATCGGTTGATTTCGTGCTCTTCCTGATTGAAGGCCTTCACAATATGGATGCCTGACAAAGTCTCACCCATGGCAGAGGTGATATCGCTCGACCTTTCCTGCATACGTTTTGTAGTCTGACGTAGACGTCTACCAAGATAGATAATCGGAACAGTCGCGACAGGAAAGACCAGGATGGCAAAGACAGCGTAAGGACCACCCCAAAGAAAGACCATCGGAATATTGAAGAGAACGGTCATTGGCTGTTGAATCAGATCGACGACAACGTCTGTGATACCTCCCTGGATGCTGCCGACGTCATTGAGGGTACGACTGATGAGGTCGCCCGTTCTTCCCTTGGCGTAATAATCCATATCGAGCTTTACCAGGTGGGAATAAAGATCATCCCTGATTTGACGCACGGCTCGAATCCCAACACTCGCCATCTGATACTTCGAGAGATAGTCAAAGATACTGTGGAGAAGAAAAACACCGATGATAATGAAAGGAATCCAGATAGCCGAGAATTCAATATGAGGCAAAAACTTCGCATGTGGGATATTGTCAATCACCACACGTGTACGATTTTCAAGACCATTCAGGGTAACATAAACCGTTACCGAAATGAGGGCATTGGCTAGAGAAACGCCCAACATGCACAAGGAGGCTATCACCAAACGGGACCTGTACGGCCATGCGTAGCTAAGAAGGCGTTGGTACGTATTCGTGTGCGTATTCATAATTCATGCAGTGTAACATAGCATTTGACACGTCTCAACCCGATTGCTACATTACGCCTCTAATGACTAAACGTACTAAAATCGCGGTTGTGGGCATAGGTCATGTAGGAAAGGAGCACGCTCGGATTCTTGCTACCCTACCCCCAGCTGAGCTTGTAGGTGTCTGCGACGTTGATTCCTCAAAGAAGGAACGGGCGGAGGCGCTAAGTGTCCCCTTCTTTGGAAATCACCGCGATTTGATCGGGAAGGCAGAAGCGGTAAGTATCGCAACGCCCACTGCGACCCATGCGGCAATTGCCAAGGAATTTCTTCAAGCAGGAATCCACACCCTTGTGGAAAAACCCTTCACGCTCCATCTGGAAGAGGCAGACGAGCTGATCCGCCTCGCCAAGGAGAAAAACTGTGCGCTCCAAGTCGGCCATATCGAACGCCACAATCCAGGTTTTAGACGAATCGAACAGATTGCTAAAAATATCCGCTTTCTTGAAATACACCGACTCGGCCCCTTTACAGGAAGAATCCAAGACTGCGGCGTTGTGCTCGACCTCATGATTCATGACATTGACATTGTTCTAGGGCTTGTTAAATCTGAAGTTCAAAGTTTCGATGCTATCGGTATCCCTGTTTTGACTCCCTATGAGGACATTGCTAATGTCAGAATCAAATTTAAGAATGGAGCTATTGCAGACCTAACAGCCTCTCGACTGACTCCTGAAAGGCAACGCAAGATTCGCATCTTCCAGGAAGACGCCTATATCTCCCTTGATTATGAAGCGCAAAGCGCACAAATCTTCCGAAAAGAGTTCCTCCGCATCAGCCAGGAAAAAATTGACATCCAGAAGGCAGAACCACTTCGTGAAGAGCTCGAATTTTTTCTGCGTGGAATTCAATCAGGCGGATCGCTGGGTAAACCCGACCTCGCTGCAAGACAAGCCCTCGCCTTCGCCATCGAAATTGTCGAATCGATTCAAAAAACTACCCGCGAACTCGCATCCAAAATCTGAATGGCCAAAATTTTCATCATCGCCTGTTGTATCGCGGCGATTAGCAGCCAATATCGCGCGTTGCTAACTATCTCCAATGCCTAAAATCTTTATAATCGCCTGTGAAGCATCAGGCGATAAACACGGCGCAGATCTCGTCCAGTCCCTAAAAAAACTAGATCCCGCTATTGAATTCGAAGGTCTGGGCGGAAGGGAGATGAAACAGGCGGGCGTTTCTCTCCTTGAGGACATGACCCGTATCTCAGCGCTCGGATTGGGTGATGTTCTCAGGAAATATTTCCAGTTTAGGCGAGTCTTTTATCGAGCGCTCGCCCGTGTTAAGGAATGGAAGCCTGACCTTTTGGTTCTAATTGACTCTCCCGCCTTTAATCTTAGGTTCGCCAAGAAGATCAAAAAGAAAATTCCTGTCATCTACTACATCTCACCGCAAATCTGGGCTTGGGGATGGCGAAGGATTGGCACGATTAAAAAGACGGTTGATCATATGATCGTTATTCTTCCCTTTGAAGAAGAGATCTACCGAAAGGCGGGAGTCCCTTGCACCTTCATTGGCCATCCTCTTCTCGATCGGGTCAAGCCGTCTAAGTCAAGACAAGCGCTTCGTCAAGAATTCAGACTCAAAGAATCGGATCAGGCGGTGGTCATCCTTCCTGGTTCTCGTGAACCTGAAGTAAGGCGCATTCTTCCGATCATGCTGGAGAGTGCGGCTCGCCTCCAAAAGGAAAAACCAGAGCTTAGAATTCTCTTAACCCAAGCGCCCCACGTTGCTGCTGAAATTTACGACTCCATCTTGCAAGACTATCCCCAGGTTCAGCTCGAAAGGTTTTCTGATCGCATTTACGATATCGTTTATCTCTCTGACTTTGCCCTTGTCGCTTCAGGAACCGCAACCCTTGAAACTGCTTTGCTTGGTACGCCCTATTTCCTTCTCTATAAGGCGAGCGCCTCAACCTTCTTTTTGGGTCGAAGGCTGGTGCGGATTCCTTATATCGGTCTTGTGAATGTCTTGGCAGGCAGACACGTCGTGCCCGAATTCATTCAGCACCTGGCTCAGCCAGAAACCATCAGCCACGAAACAAAAGTTCTTCTGGAAAATTCTGATTTGCGCGAGAAACTCCGCAGAGAAATTCAGGAAGTCTGCCAAAAATTGGGCGAGCCAGGAGCCACGGAACGGGCAGCCCGCCTGATTAAATCGATCCTCCAGGCCTCCTAAACCCGCCGAAGTCCGAAAAGTCCGCGAAGAAAATCAGGTAGATCGCTATGTCTACGATAACCCAACAAAAGACAAAAGGCCCAATTGCCTCTGAATAGTACCTGGCCCCAAAATAGACAAGGATCGAAAAAATAAGCGGCAGGGGCAAAAGAAGTGAAAGCAGTTTGAAAAGCCAGCTCGGACTCAATTCAAACGGTTCATCTCCTGGAAACCGCTCAACCATGAGCGCACTTGTTGAAAGTTGTTCTCTGTCTGTCTGGCGACTAAACCTGCGGTACTCAAAGAAAATTCCAAACAAGAGAACTCCTGTAGAAACGACCGAAGCAAGATAAACAGAAAGGGGCTTGAAATCGGGGGGCGGTGCGTTTCTTTTTATCACGGCTATTTCTTGCGCAATTCTGTCACGCAAACGGTAAAGAGAAGCTCCTCGATCCCCGCCATGTTGTCTGAAAAGATTCTCCTGTTCCTGAGCTTCCCTCGCTTTTCCCAGCTTTAAATAGATTGTCTGCGCAAGCTGGTAGGCCTCAGGAAATGCTTTGACCGTCCCTACGGCTTTGCGGACCTCTTGGAGCGCCTTCTCGGATTCTCCAGCTGCTTCGTAGGTCTTCGCTCTTTCATAATGCTGAATGGCTTCATTGTAGATCTTAAGACGAATCTCTGGCTTGAGTTCTCCCCTCCCGAGATTAGCTCCTCGGCCTCCCATCCCGACGAAAAGGCAGGAGAGTAGCAAAACGAAAATTAAAGCGACAAAACGATGAAACCTTTTCAATTGAGATGATCTAAAGAGAATTCAGGTTTTAAAAGCGGTTCATAGCCAGCAGGGGCTGGAAAAGGAGCTGTGACCATATCATAAAAACCTGTGGTGGCCCGAATAACCATGAAATAAATACCCAACGCGCCTCCCGTGATCCAGCTCGGAAAGTATTCTTCTCTTCCCTTTGACTTCTCTTTGGCTTCGGCTAGAGCGTGTGAGATTTCGATGGGTGAAAGAAAGGTATTGATGAGTCCACGCTGAAACTTTCGCGTCATCGTTCCTTGGGGTGCAAGTTCTGCGGCGTGAACAACGGTCGGGAGAAATAAAATAAGGAAAAGAGTAAGGAAAGGACTTTTTCGTTTCATATTCCTTGGTATCTTATCTCAAAGCCACGAGGTAGGCAACGGCCAGAATGAGATAAGAGACGGCGCTCAAGGCGAGGAGACCGTTAGCCATTTTCCCAGGACAGGCGGACCTTGGAACGAGGCTCGGAAGGAGCTTCGTATTCATTGCGATCAGAGCAAAGGTAAAGATCACGGTTCCGATGAATCCGATCACTGCCGAGAGAAGAATCAGGGAACCTGGCTGAGCAAGAGGGGTTGTGACCATAGTGATTACGGTCAACAGACCAACAAAGAGGTAGTACCACCAACGAAAACTTTTTGCGCGCGCGCTGGGAAAGAAACTATGGAAAAAATCTGCTTGAATGTGACTCACGCCGTCAAGGGTTGCAAGCCAAGTATCGGAAAGAAAAGCGGCTGCGACAAATAAGAAAAGGATACGTCCTATATGTCCCCAGCTCACCTCAAAAAATTTCGCCTGCACTACTGCAATCTCATACCCCTGAGGAAGAAGTCCCTTGGGATGAAGAACGGCAAAAGCCAAAAGGCAGGTTAGAAGAGTGGTAAAGATGTTACCAAAAATCCCAATGCTCGAATCGAAAACAAGAAACTTCTTCCACTGACTGACCGCTTTGAGATTATCTTTATTCTCTTCGAACGTGAAACCCGCATCAGGGATGATCTCCTCTTTGCCTGTTAGAGGACTTGTCACCCTCCCCACACGAGCTCCCATTCCTACGCCTTTTTCTCTCAGCCAATAGGAATAAAAAAGGGTCCAGAACCCTCCCAACCCTGCAAAGGTAATTCCTGTAAGAAGCTTGGTAGCATCTGCAGAATCCCACGGACGAGTGAGTCTTTCTGGAATCACAATACTTTTAAGAAAACGTGGGATAAAACTTGAGACATCAGGATGGAAACAAGCGACGACTAGACCGATTAAGGTAAAGATGGCCACTCCCCACATGATTTTTTCAATTACAGGATAGACCACACGGCTAAAAAGAATCGCCGAAAAGAAAACCGCCATCGAAAGATAAGTCCAAAAAAGCGTTTGGCCCTGTTCTCCCCATCCCGATGGGAAGTGGGTCATGGCGGCAAGTGCAGTTCCGCCAGCCGAGGCGAAGGCGCCAAACCATAAGAAAGAGGCTGTCATGAGGATCCAAAGAATGAGGGCTAACCAACGGTTCAAACGGATAAAACCTTGGAAGATCGTTTCACCCGTGAGAGCGGTGTAACAGCCAATCGTGTAGTTAACAGGAAATTGAAGAAGGCATGCAGGAATTAAAAGAAAGAGGAAAGCGAGACCATATTTCGCGATTAAATAGGGCCACCAGATGAGTTCACTTGACCCTTGCGCAAGGGCCATCCAAACAATTCCAGGTCCGACCATCGCGAAAAACCCAGGAAAGGGAGGAAAGGAGCTGAAACGAAGAGGGGCGATTCCTTTTGGGAATCGCCCCAAAACGTCTTGCCCTTCAGGCAATGACATCAATGATTAGATGTCGAAGTAGAGGTAAAACTCGTGTGGATGCGGACGAAGACGCACTGCGTCAATCTCCACAGTCCGCTTGTACTCGAGCCAGATGTCCAAAACGTCTTTTGTAAAAACGCCGCCCTGAAGCAGGAAATCACTGTCCTTCTCAAGAGCATTGAGAGACTCTTCGAGAGAACCAGGAACGGTCCTGATCTTCGCCTTTTCAGCTCCCTCAAGTTCGTAGATATTCTTGTCGAGAGGCTGGCCTGGATCGATTCTGTTCTTGACACCATCGAGCCCAGCCATCAAGAGTGCCGCGAAGGCAAGATAGGCATTCGCTGAAGGATCGGGGCAACGGAATTCAATTCTCTTCGCACTCGGATTATTGTTATACATCGGAATGCGGCAAGCGGCGGAGCGGTTACGCTGAGAGAAAACAAGGTTTACAGGAGCCTCGTACCCAGGAACAAGCCGCTTGTAAGAGTTGGTGGTCGGTGCGCAGAAGGCCATGAGTGCGTGGGCGTGTTTGAGAAGTCCCCCAATGTACCAACGGCACATCTCGCTTGTGAGAGCATAACCCTTGCCGTCATAGAAAAGCGGTTTGCCGTCTTTCCAAAGGCTCTGGTGAACGTGCATTCCTGAACCATTGTCTTTGAAGATCGGCTTCGGCATGAACGTGGCAACCTTGTTGTACTTACGGGCGGTGTTTTTCACCACGTATTTGTACCACATCACGTTGTCAGCCATCTTCGTAAGTGGGGCATACCGCATGTCGATTTCGCACTGGCCTGCGGTGGCAACTTCATGATGATGCACCTCAACAGGAACTCCCACACGACGAAGTGTTAAGATAATCTCCGAACGAATGTCCTGGAGGGTGTCGTGAGGAGGAACAGGAAAGTAACCTTCTTTGTACCGCGGCTTGTAACCAAGGTTGGGCTTCTCTTCTCTACCTGTATTCCAGTCACCTTCAACTGAATCAAGGTAGTAGTAACCGAAATTTTCACCCTGATCGAAACGGATGTCATCAAAGATGAAAAACTCTAGCTCAGGCCCCCAATAGCTCAAGTCTGCAATGCCTGTCTTTTTCAAATGCTCTTCGGCCTTGCGGGCAATGTAGCGAGGGTCTCTCGAATAGGGCTCGCGAGTGATAGGATCGTAGACGTCGCAAATGATGCTGAGTGTGGGGATCTGACAAACAGGATCTACAGCTGCTGTGGTCGGATCGGGCATCAGGATCATGTCGGACTCTTGAATCTTTTGGAATCCGCGGATGGAGGAACCATCAAAACCGATTCCCTCGACCCAGATGCTATTTTCTAATTTATCGTAATCCACCAAATCGGTGGCAGGAATTGAAAAGTGCTGCCAAAGACCTGGTAGATCGTTGAATTTGAAGTCAATAATCTGAATTTTGTTCTTTTGGATGAAGCGCTTGATCTCTTCTGGCGTGGTGGGACGCGTAGCTTCGATCAGCTCTTCTTCCCGATCCTTCCCTGTAACGAGCGTCGTCATAGAAACTTCCTCCTTTGGTTTTCTGAATGGAAAAAATTACCGTGGGCAAGACCGCCTAAATGCGGGGGTACTTCCTCACTTGAGGCCCGCTATCTTACAAAAATCGGGCCCGTCTGTAAAGCTTGAAATTCCTAAACGAGGGCTCTCTCTCCCCGTTCTCGGGTTCGGATTCGTACGGCCTCTTCTACCTCATAGATAAAGATCTTGCCGTCTCCTACAGCGCCTGTATAGGCTGATTGCAGAAGGGCTTGAATGATCTTCTCTGAATCCTCATTCGTGGCTACGATTTCCACCTTAATTTTGGGAAGAAAATCGACTTTGTATTTCTCTCCCCTCCACTGCTGAATCGTACCTTTCTGAAGACCGTGCCCTTCGATATCTGTGATCGTAATGCCAGGATAGCCTGAGCGTTCCAAAGCGACCCGTACTCCGTCTAGCTTTTCTGGCCTGATGATTGCTTCGATTTTTTTCATGGTGGTACTCCTCTCTTTCTTATCTTTTTCCAGCAAATTCGGGCGTGCTTTCTTCTGCCGTGCTCCCGAGACCTATAAAGCTGTAGTGTGGCTTGCGAGAGACGAAATCGGGATAAGCAACGTTTCCATGCTCTCCAATGTCCAATCCCTCAATTTCTTCCTGGAGACTAACACGGATTCCTATAATAAACTTAATGAGGTACCAGAAGATCAAGGCTACCACAAAGGTGTACACCGCAACCGCGCCAATACCTGTCAACTGGGCCATCAGAAGCTTTGTGCCGCCCCCAAACAAAAGTCCATTACCCGTTGTGTTTGGGCTGACCCAATCCTGCGCAAACAGCCCTACAGAGAAAGTACCCCACACGCCATTCACCATGTGTACAGAAACAGCACCCACAGGATCGTCTACATGGATTCGATCAAAGAAAATCACAGCAAGCACTACTAAAGTACCCGCGACGAAACCAATGATGGCCGAACTCCCAACGCTCACGAAGGCACAAGGGGCTGTGATCGCAACAAGACCTGCAAGGCATCCGTTGAGAGTCATTCCAAGGTCTGGTTTCTTCAAGAGGACCCAAGAGGTCAAAGTTGACGCTAAAATACCCGTTGCTGCAGCCATGTTTGTTGTAACACAGATGTGGGCGATTAATCTCGGATCCGCTGCCATAGTGCTTCCAGGATTAAATCCAAACCAACCAAGCCACAAGATGAAGGTTCCGATAAGTGCCAAGGACATATTATGTCCGGGGATCACATTGATTTTTCCGTTAGGGCCGTACTTTCCGAAACGGGGTCCTAGCGCTATCGCACCAGCCAAAGCGGCCCAACCTCCTGAAGAATGGACCACACTTGATCCTGCAAAATCCCAAAACCCTAGTTTGGCAAGCCAACCTCCCCCCCAGATCCAATGACCCGTAACCGAGTAAAGAAAGGCAATGTAAAGAAATGAAAAGAGGATGAACGAAAGATATTTAATTCTCCCACCCACAGCTCCTGAAACAATGGTAGCACCGGTTCCTGCAAATACTAGCTGAAAGAAAAACTTGGCGAGGAGCGGAACTCCAGTCCACGCAATGGCACTATAAACCCCTTGATAGGCATCGCCTGTTGCGGGACTATTATCGGTACCGTGCAACATAAAAAGTCCCTGTAACCCATAGAAGGGATTTCCATCCCCAAACATCAATCCCCAACCAATAAACCAAAAGGCAACAGTTGAGCAGGCGAAAACGACGAAATTCTTAGAAAGAACGTTTACGCAATTTTTGCTCTGTTGGAAACCAGCTTCAACACACGCAAAGCCAGCATTCATAAAGAAAACGAGCATGGCTGTGATGAGAGTCCAAATTGTATCTGCCATTACTTTCGGATCCATAAAAGATCTCCTTTCACTGTCTTGATTCGATTACTGAAAAATCCCTTGGTCTAGAGGAATAATACGTTGGCCTTATGAATTGCAACTTGCATGCCAGGGTTAGGAAATTTGGAGTCCAGATAGGAAGTTCAGACGTAACCCCCTCTCTTTGTGCTCACTAGTGGAAGGAACAAAAGGGGAATCTTTCTATCGGGGTAAAATTTCGAGGAATCTCAGCTACGACAATTTTGTTATTTAGAGGCGAGAAACTTCAATTTTGTAGGAAACTATCCGCTAATCACTAAACGGCACTTCTGCGGCAGGCGTTTGGTAAGCGTGCGTAAGACGTCTCCTCGTAACAGATTCACGAGCGCGCTTCTGCGTGTAGCACCAATCATGACCGTATTGACTTCAAGCTCACGTGCGGCCTCCGCGATCAGCTTGCCAGGATCCTCACCCAAACGCCACACAGGCACTGCGGTAATCCCTTTCTTTTCCAGTTCCTGCTGAGCCTCGCCCAAAAGTTCGAGAGATTTCAGCGATGGTTCGATTTCGGTCGGGAGTTCACGTGAGGGAGGGCTCTCCTCTACATAAACCAAATAGATGGAATTCTCACCCTTTGCCTTCACTCTTAAAGCAGCTTCCTCTAGCAAAAATGGGTTAATTGATCTGAAGGCGACTAAAGATGAGCTCTTGTAAAGCGGTGCGATCTCCTTGGCTTCGGAAACGGTAAGGACATTGATCGACCGTACCATCTCGGGGATTGGAATGGGTACTACCGCCCTGGCAGCGAATCGGAGGACCAATCCTGTTCCCAAAATCGTTAGCGCAAAAAGAAGGGCGTTATGTTTCTCAAAGGCAATCGTAATTTCAATCAAAAGTAAAATCCCAGTAGCAACAAAAAGGAGCGCCCTTTCCCATGTCTTAAGTTCGATATTAAAGTTCGTGGCGCTCGAACCCAGATTGAGTGTAATCGCACCCACCACGCCAATGGCATATAACGAAGCGAGGTGAAGCAGATTATGTTCGAAGATTAAAACGAGCACGGGCACTACCGTAGCCACAACGAGGGCGAGAGCAGGCATGCCAAAACTATTGAGCCGCGCGAATACAGCGGGAAGCTCTCGATCCCTCGCCATGGCAAATTGAATACTTACCAAATCGCTGACCGCGGTATTGACCGCAGAAAGCAGCAGAAGAGCGAAAACAACGGAAATAATCTGTCCATACCAGGGACCGATGTAATAGGAACCCAGTGCTCGCAACATGTCTTCGGTATGGCTTGTTAAACCAGGGATCGCGTTCATAGCAATACCGAGAAGAAAAGTGAGGATGGAGACTTCAAGAAGTACAGGCCAGATGGCTCGTTTCGATGTCTTTTCAACTGGATGCTCCATAATGCCAGTCATATTGGCCACCGCCTCAACGCCTGAAAGCGCCAAGACAATACCAACAAATCGAGACCAATTGGTAGACCATCCCCCACGAGGCAAAGTAAGTTCCACATGAGGAAGGTGGGGAAGCGTAAAAATAAAAAGAACGGCGGCCGTAACTGAGGCAAAAAGTCCAATCACTACAGCGATACTTCCCCCTTTGGTCGGTCCTACATAATTGATTGCACCGATTGTAAGGATTGAACCGATGGCCCAAATTTCAGGATGAGGGAAATTGAAATACTGAAAGGCACTAAGGGCACTCAACGACGCAGTCACTACGTAATCTGCGATCAGTAAAAATGCTCCGATGACAGCCAGATTCTGCGACCTGTGTTTGACTGAGGAATAAACTCCGCCACCGTCGGGATACATGCGGCAAATGATCATATAACAGATGCCGACTAAGGCGGTAAGAAGCGACATCAAACCGAGGAAAAACCAGGATGCGTGGCCGCAGAGGGTGAAGGCGATTCCCAAGACGTAGGCTTTGCTGGTTCCCCAGTCGCCATAGAGCATGGCGCCCGCCTGAAACCATTTTAAATCGCGAGGTCTTTCTACCTTTTTAATAAGAAGAGCCATATGAAAAGTAAACCTTAATTATCTGAGCGTGCCTTAAGTCCGTACGTTTTAATCTTGTATCCAATCATCCGCTCGGTTAAACCCAGAAGCTGGGCAGCGCGCCTCTGGTTCCCGCCTGTCTTCTGAAGAGCTGATTCGATCATCTGCTTTTCAAGCGCCTCTACCGCTTCGGGTAAAAGAGAAGGAAGCGCTTCTCCTCCAGAGCGGGGAGTAAAAGTTGTAAGGCCAGCTCCTTCGGAATCCTTGGGGATTGGAAAAAGATCGGGCGTAAGCGTATCTCCTTTACAAAGGACGACGGCTCGCTCCAACGCATTTTCAAGTTCGCGTACGTTTCCAGGCCAAGCATAATCCATGAGGATTTCCATCGCTTGATCCGAGATAAACTTTACGTTTTTCCTATTTTCTTTGCCTGCCCTCTCAAGAAAATGATTCACAAGAAGGGGAATATCCTCTCTTCTTTCCCTTAAGGATGGAAGAAAAATGGGAACCACGTTCAATCGGTAATAGAGATCTTCCCTAAAACGTCCTTCGCGTACTTCCCTTTCGAGATCCTTATTGGTCGCCACAATCAG
>JACQLI010000056.1 GCA_016204125.1 Candidatus Omnitrophota bacterium | reverse complement strand
TGTTCCTACTGCGCCTGAAATCTTTCCAACGGCGACGGCTTCAGTAGCCTGTTCAAGACGTCTCAGGTTCCTCTGAAATTCCGCATAAAAAATAGCCATCTTAAGACCAAAGGTGGTCGGCTCAGCAAAAACTCCGTGTGTGCGGCCAACTATCAAAGTGTATTTATGAGTTTTGGCCTTTGTGCGGAGTGCGGCAATAAGGAATTTGAGTTCCCGAATGAGGATTTGTGAGGCCTCTTTAAGCCCAAGCGCCAATGCTGTATCGAGGATGTCTGATGAGGTAAGGCCGTAATGAACAAATCGGCCAGCTGGGCCTACATGTTCGGCGAGATTGGTAAGAAAAGCGATGACATCATGTTGAACGGTCCGCTCAATTTCTTTGATTCGCTTGACACTGAAATTTGCTTTGGCGCGGACCTTCTTGGGAACGTCTTTCGGGATGAAGTTATAGTATGCTAGTGCATCGAGAGCGGCAAGCTCAACCTCGAGCCATTTACGGATCTTATTCTCTTCTGTCCAAACACGACCCATTTCGGGGCGTGTATAACGCTCGATCATAGCACCCCATCTTTCTAGCGCTAACGGGATTTGAACCCGTGCTACCAGAATGAGAATCTGGCGTCCTAGACCAGGCTAGACGATAGCGCCCCAAAAACAAACACCCCACCCCTTCCTACGTCCTCTAACTTCTTTCAGATGAACTACTTATAACCAGGAAGGTATTTGGAAAGGTGAGAAACGAGCATAGTATATCGGCCTTATGGCTGGGTGTCAATCGTAAAGGGAAAGAGAGCGTTAGGCGTAATGAATTAAGTGCTCTTGTTACGCAAATCGTTTATACGGCGGTCCAGACTTCTTGTACGTTCCTCCATGAAACGTAGATCGCCTTCAAGCTGTGTGAGACGTCGTTCAAGGTTCTCCACTCGATTCCTTAGAAAAGCCTGGTCTGTCACGTGAATAGCCTCGCCGCCACTCTTTTGAGCTACTGCTGCTGGCCGCTTCGTAGGATATTCTTCCTCTGCGATGCCCTTAAAGGAAAATCCCCCCACAAAGACTAACCCCAAAAGAAAAGGAACTATTCGCTTCATGGCGTGTATTTTATCAAACAAAAGAATGATGTGAAAGCATTTATAGTGAGCTAGGGGCGGGGGTGAAATTTTGAATGAACGGCTTTTAAGTGATCGCGAGAAACGTGGGTGTAAATTTGCGTGGTCGCGATATCGGCATGGCCTAGAAGTTCCTGCACAATACGAAGATCTGCTCCCCTTTCTAAAAGGTGAGTTGCGAAGGAATGGCGAAAAGTATGAGGAGTGATTTTCTTCTGGATCTTGGCCTGCTTCGCACATCTTCGGATGATTTGCCAGATCCTTTGTCTTGTGAGAGCCCTCCCCTGCGTGCCGATAAAGACAAACTCACTTGATACGTGAACATTTTTGGTTTTTGCTCGCTTCTCAAAATAGGATTTGAGAGCGCCGATCGCCACTTGACCTATCGGAACGATTCTTTCCTTGTCTCCCTTTCCTCGGCATTTGAGAAATCCGCTCTCTAAATTGACATTCTCCCTTTTAAGATTGGCTACCTCTGATACGCGCATCCCAGTCGCATAAAGAATCTCGAGAAGCGCCTGGTCACGGACGCCTACTTCACTTTTGGGTTTGGGAGCTTCGAGAATCTTATCCATTTCATTCATCGTAAGAAATTGAGGAAGCTTTTTCCAAAGGCGGGGTGATTCGAGGACGCTTGTAATGTCTTCACGAAGCCTCCCCTCCTTGACAAGAAAACGATGAAAAAGTTTCACCGCAACAAGCCGTCTTGCCAAGGAAGGCGTCTGCAAACCTCTTTCTTTTTCGCGAAGCAGAAATTGCACAATCTCTTCGCGCTTCACGCGACCGAGGTTGATCACCTTCCGTTTGGCGAGAAACTCTCCGTATTGACGAAGGTCCTGCCGATAGGCATCGATAGAATTCGAGGCAAGCCCCTTTTCTACAGAGAGGTAGTTTAAAAACTCTTCGAGCGGAAAGTCTTTGAGCTCCATTTATTTGTTTAGATTGTCGGCGGGAGCAGAGCTAACCTTAACGGCAGGGGGCAATACCTCGGGTTCTTCCCCTTCGTACTCACTCAAATTGAAAGGGATTGGAGTGGGAAGGAGGAAATTTTTCATGTCTTTATAGGAGAGGGAGTTCGAGATACGCAGGCCGAGTGATTCGAGCTGTCTTTCGATGATTCCTCGATTGGCCTGAGCGGCGTAAAGGCTTTCTCTTTGAATTTGGCTCGCAATTTCGTCGAATTCTTTGACATAAGAGCGGACGATTTCTTTTTTCTCAGGTTGAAGGTATTTTTCAAGGTAGGTTAGGTGTCTTTTCTCTTCTCTCAAATCATTCTGGAGTCTTTTTGGGTTGCCATTAAGATCTTTCAATGTTTCTCCGTGCCATCCCTTCCAATAGATAAAATGCTCCTTGTAAAGCTGCGCATAAGGACGCTCCGTTGACTCAACGTTAATAAGGGGCTTTACGGGTTCGGACTTTTTCTTTCTGACAAGCATCTTTTCAAGTTCGGCACAACCTGTAATGATAAAGGCAAAGGAAAGAAGGGCTGCTGTTACTAGAAATATTCTCTTTTTCTTATCCACTATGACTTCGCCATTTTCGTGAATTCTGCTTCAGAAATGATTTTGACTCCCAGCTCCTTCGCCTTCTCAACCTTAGAACCTGGGTTCTTGCCCAAAACCAAAAAGTCGGTCTTTTTAGAAATGCTTCCCGAAGGATGTCCGCCAAGGCGTCTCACGAGCGCCTCTGCTTCGGTTCGGCTGTACTTTTCAAGTGTGCCTGTAACTACAACTGTCTTCCCTGCAAACGGGCCTGCTGTTTTGACCGATTCAACCAGGTCAAATCGGACACCCGCTTTTTCCAGTTTTGCCAACACCTTCTTTGTTCCAGGCTCTCGGAAGAACTGAACAATCGACTTCGCCGTCACAGGGCCAATTTCCCGAATCCCCGAAAGCTCTTCCTGCATTGACTTACTCACTCGATCGAGAGATTTGAAACGGTCTGCCAATAGATGGGCTGCGTGTTCTCCCACATTGAGGATTCCAAGTCCGTAGATTAATCGGTGAAGTAGACGCTTTTTACTTGCTTCGATCCCATTAAAAAGATTTTGGGCTGATTTTTCTCCCATTCTTTCAAGGTTTTCCACCTTCTCAAAATCAAGGCAATAAATGTCAGCCAAGTCTTTGAGGAAACCTTTCTCAACAAAGGTGTTGATCCAGACCTCACCAAGCCCTTCAATATCCATGGCATCGCGCTGGGCATAATGGCGGACTCGGGCTTTGAGTTGAGCGGAGCATCCAAAATTGACGCAGCGCACCGCAACTTCATCACCGTAGCTCTGCGCCCGACCACCGCAGATAGGGCATTTATCTGGAAACTTGAATTTGGGAAGCGCTTTGTTTCTTTTTGATTTCAAAACCTCGATCACTTTGGGAATGATCTCGCCTGATTTTTCCACGAGAACATGATCTCCTATGCGGACATCAAGACGTTCGATCTCGTCCCGATTATGAAGGCTGGCCCTCGAAACTGTCGTGCCTGAAATTCGGACCGCTTTCAAAATCGCCACGGGTGTAAGGGCTCCTGTCCTCCCAACCTGAATCTGGATATCCTCAATCACTGTCTCTTTCCTTTCAGCGGGGTATTTATAAGCAATCATCCAACGAGGAGAATGAGTCGTTTGGCCAAGTGCCTTTTGGTCCTCAAGTGAATCAACCTTTACTACCATCCCGTCAATTTCGTATTCAAGATCTTCCCGCTTGGGCTCAAACCATTGGATGAATTTCTGGACCTCGCGAATATCCGCACCTTTCTTTGTGTGCTCAATTGTCCTGAAGCCGAGCTGTCTGAAGAATTCAAATGCCTCGGACTGGCTCCGAGGAAGTCCGTCTCCTCCTTTGATAACCCCCAGTCCGTGAATAAAGATGCTGAGCCCTCTTTCTGCCACAATTTTAGGATCAAGAAGTTTCAAGCTTCCTGCACAAGCATTGCGCGGATTGGCAAAGAGTTCTTCGTCTCTTCTCTCTTTTTCCTTGTTAAGTTTTTCAAAACTTCTCGCTGGCATATAAACTTCGCCCCGTACCTCAAGGAGATCGGGAACTTTTCCCTTAAAACTTGCCCCAGGGGTAGGGATGACAAGAGGAATCGCGCGAATGGTCTTGATATTTTCTGTTACGTCATCTCCGAAACGGCCGTCACCCCGCGTAGCCCCTAAGACGAGGCGGCCTTTTTCATAAGTAAGGGAGATGGATACGCCGTCAATTTTTTCTTCCACGAAGTAACTCACCTTATCCTTGCCGAGATACTTCTTCACCCGTTTATCAAAATCCTCCAACTCCTCAAAGGTATAGGTATTATCCAACGAAAGCATAGGAATCTTATGTTCGATAGTGCGAAATTCCTTGATGGGCGAGCCGCCCACACGCAGGGTTGGCGAGTCAGGTGTCTTGAATTCAGGAAAGGCGGCCTCAAGATCCAACAAGCGACGCATCAATTTATCGAAGTCAAAGTCCGAGATCTCTGGCTTTGCTTCGACGTAATACTTGTAATTGTGCTGTTCGATCTCGATGCGGAGTCTTGCGATCTCCCGTTTGGCTTCTGCCCTATCGAGTTTCTTTAACGATTCGCTCATAGCAGTCTGTCTGCAAGATAACGAGGAAGTCCTGCTTCCCTAATCTTACGAGCCGCTTTCTTATTATCATATTCCAACCTGACGAGTTCAAAACTCCATTTCTCATCATCAAAGATGCCAAACGAAAGCCGAGGGTCTCGGTCGCGCGGTTGACCGACGGAGCCAGGGTTTAAAATGTAGCGCTCTTTTCGGTCGAGAGGATACGTGTCTGGATGAAGATAATTCACGGATTCGGAAGACTCAATAAATTGCGAGGGAAGATGAGTGTGGCCGACAAAGCAAAGCTGTGTTTTGAATGTTTTGAAGGACGGCACCGCCTGCTCGAAGGAAAAAAGATAACGAAATTCCTCTGGGGAATCTGGACTCCCATGGGCAAGGGTTGAGGAGTTGGTAATGTGAACGTAGCGAAGATCGTTGATCTTTTCCTTATACTCAGCGCTTAAGACCTTCTCTGTCCATTCAATGGCAGTCCGCGCCTCGGTATTGAACCAATCAAGCAACTTGATATCGACGATCGCTTTCTCGTGATTTCCCATCAATGAAACCTTGGCATGTTTAAAGACCCAGGCCAAACATTCATTGGGGCTTGCTCCGTACCCGATTGAATCGCCAAGCACCCAATATTCGCCAATCTTTTGTTTGAGAAGATAGTTGTGGGCAGCCTCGAGAGCTTCCCAATTAGAATGAATGTCGGCAAGAATGGCGAATCGCATTTAAAATTTTGTACCAAACCTCTCAAATTCTCCTGTCGCGTTGTCCCATTTGACGTCGGCATCGCGTATATAGGAGTTGAAACCTTCTCGGACTGCTTTCAGGAATTCCTGGAGAGCGCTTTCATCCCCTTCGGCTAAAAGTTCCACTCTTCCATCTGGCAAGTTCCGAACGTAACCCGTAACAGGATGTCTTCGGGCTATTCTTTCTGTCGTGTAACGAAACCCAACCCCTTGAACCGATCCCGAGAAAAAGACATGAAGCTTTTTTTTCATCAGGTAATCTTCAATCGTTATCCCATATTAGCCAAGTTTGACCGATACGTCCAGAAGGGTCAGTTTTAAGGATGCAAAAAATCGAGGATCGTCCTCTCAAGCCAAGGCTCCTGCTCCCAAGGCCACTTCCCCATCACGAATCCCAAATGACCGCCGCTAGGAACCATGAGCGCTTCCAGAAAGTCGGATCTGCGAACCTCTTCCCGCGGAAACCAACTGCCTGGGAAGAAAGGATCGTCCTCGGCATGAATCAAACGGGTCTTTACCTGAATGTGTTTAAGAAAATGAAGGGAGCTTGTCTTTGACCAATATTCTTTCTCATCCTTAAACCCATTCAAACGCGCCGTTACCTCCCGATCAAAAAGAGTGAAGGTCTTGCAATCTTTAATCTGGTTATAACAGATCTCGTCAGGAAAACGCTCGCTTTTCGCCCGCACCTTCGCCTTTAATCCCCAAAGGAGCGCACGCGTATAAACCTCTCGATTCCACCCGCGATCCATCAGAGAAACACATTTTGTCAGGTCATAAGGAACAGATATGGCAACGGCCCTTTCGACCTTGAGCGAAGCTCGAGCACCTTCTTCTCCGAGCCACTTGAGAACGATATTCCCGCCAATGGAATAGCCGACTAGATAAAATTTTCTGGCTCCATTCATTTTCGTCAATGAATCCAGAATAAAATCTAAATCTTCACTCTTGCCAGAGTGATAGGTGGCTGGCAAACGGTTGGCTTCCCCGCTGCACATTCTTAAATTCATCGCCGCCGCATCCCAACCACGCCTTTGAATCTCTCCAAGAAGGTTTTGGATATAAGGAGAACGTGAGGACCCTTCTAAACCATGCAGGATAACAATCAGCGGTGTTTTTGTATCCTTTTCAGGCGATGACTGCTCGAGGAAATCAACATCTAAAAAGTCACCGTCAGGCGTCTCAAATCGTCTCCTGTGTAAGGCTGGTTTTTCGACTCTGCGAAAAAGTCCTCCAACAAGAGTCTGGGCATGCGCGCCCGGACACCACCAGGCGGGTTTAAACGAATCAAGTTTACGAATGGCGCCGATGCTCCAACCATTCCCGAATAAGGGGAATAAAGGACACGATAATCACCACTGCCACCACCCAATGGATCTGCTTTTCGATATTCGGAATGGATCTGCCCAAATAAAATCCCACGAGCGTCATGCTGAAGACCCATCCAACCCCCCCGAAAATATTATAGGCCAGAAAACGCTTGTACTTCATTCTTCCGACACCTGCCAAGGTCGGAGCAAAGGTGCGGACAATGGGCACAAACCGGGCGAGGATAATGGTCTTTGGCCCGTACTTCTCGTAGAATTTTTGGGCACGCTTCAAGTGGTCCTTATGGAAGAAAAGTGAATTTTCACGGTTGAAGATTCGCGGGCCGATGTGGTATCCGATCCAGTAGCCAGC
>JACQLI010000046.1 GCA_016204125.1 Candidatus Omnitrophota bacterium | reverse complement strand
CATCAGGATTGTCCACTACCACATTGCCCACGGCAACGATCTTGTAAACCCGTTTGGTTTCTTTTCTGTAATAAACATCCATCACGTCAGCGCTGAGCTTACCGCGGGCATCCTGCGCGATAACATTTTCATTAAAGCGGGCTACATTCTTATCGTAGTCAACCACAAGAGGTCCGTCGCAAGTAATCACCGTAGGCACACCCGATTCTGAATTGGGATCTTTGACTACGACGGTTACATTCTTCTTGAATCTCACCTTCTTAAGCCGCGAGTCGCCCTGAGCACCAAGTCCTTCGATGCTGATATTATCCTTTTTCACCTCGGCTTCCTCAGAAGTCTCCAAAATTTTCTTTGAAGGCAGGATATCCAACACTTCCGTCAAAAGCCTCGTCCCATTTTCTGTGGTTGCCACTACATTTCTCTCCAATCGAACTTTACTGGTCGTCTTATCTACTGTTCCCTTGTCCGCTGTGATGGTAACGGGAGACTCTTCGGCATAAGCCTTTGCAATCACATTTTTAAGAAGAACGCTTCTCGCAAATACGTCTGCAGAATCACCTTCGATCTCGATCTCTTTATCACCTGAGGTTGTATATTTTGAGAAGGAGAAGCTGTAAACCTTGTGAAATTCGTTTTTCTCTCCTGAACTGGTTGAAAATTCCGAAGAGCGTTTCGACTCCCTCTTTTGTGTCAAGAAGACTTGAACTTGGATAAGCCCCAAATACATCACAATGAAAACGGCACTTAAAATAAGAAGGCGTTTAATCACCCTTAAATTCTCCTTAAATCCTAACTCCCACGGGAGACCCTTCTTCCATAGGCTGGGTCTTCCACCTGCGGTGCATCCATGCCCACTGATCGGGATATTCTCGAATCTTTTCCTCCAAAACGCGAGACCACATTGCTGTGTATTCTTGAACGGTTTCTTCGCGACTCCCTTTCATCTGGACTCGAATCGGTTCACCCATCAAGAGTTCATAACCTTTGCCCCTGCGCAGAAGAAAGGTTGGGACAATCGGTGAGCCTGTTACGAGAGCCAGTTTTACAGGCGATGTCAAAGTATATGTAGGCCGACCAAAAAATTGGACAAAAACCCCATCAAGACGGTCCACATCTTGATCCGCCAGGATCCCTAATATCTCGTTTTGATGAAGAGCCTTGAGAAGCTCTCTAGCGGGAGCGTCTTGGTAGATCGTTCTAAGGTTTACCGATTTCCTAAGTTCAATGAGCGCTTGATTAAACTTCTCGTAATAAATACGTCTTGCAACCACTGCTCCTTGATAACCTCGAAGTCTCAAATAGGCTCCCATGAGTTCCCAATTACCAAAATGCGCTGTTAGAAGAATGATGCCATTTCTCTCGGAAAGAAGTCGATCGAATGTAGCGAGGTTTTCACTCCCCACAATAAGCTGACTGATGTTTTCTTGTGTCAACCGTGGAAAACGAAGAACATCGACAGCGGCCTCGGCGAAGTGGATAAAAACTCTACAAGCTAAATCGTAAATCTCTTGAGGGGTCTTTCCGTTTTCAAAGACCCATGTGAGGTGAAGGATTGTCCTCTCCCGCTCCCGTCTCGCCACAAGAAAAGCAAATCGCCCCACACCCCTTGCAAAAAGGAGTGCCGCCTCCCGCGGAAGCAATACTGCCAAACCCTGCACCAAACGAAGGCCTAGATAAAGAAGATAGCGATAGGGTTTCTGTTTCATCACACAAAACCTGCTTTCAGGAGATCTTGGACATCAAGAAGACCAACGGGTCTTCCTTTGCGATCGACAACGGGAATTTCATCCACTTTTTTCTCACGAAGGATGTGAAGCGCCTCAGCCGCTAAGTGATCCTGATGAATCACGAAAGGATTTTTTGTGGCAACCTGGTAGATCGGCTTGAGAAGGATTTGCTCGCCATTTTCACGAAGCTGTCGTCTGAGGTCACCGTCCGTAAAAATTCCAATGAGTTTTCTTGATTTATTGACAACCGAACAACTTCCCGCACGAGCCTTCGTGATCGCAAAAAGCGCCGATTTGACTGAAATATCTTCCCGCACCACGGGATGATCCTTCCCTTTTCTCATAAGGTCTTTAACCTTAAGGAGCTTTTTTCCCAAATTCCCCCCAGGGTGAAGAAAAGCAAAGTCCTCTTGCCGAAACCCCTTTTTCTTCGAAAGCGTCAGAGCCAGGGCATCACCCATTGCCAGGGCAACTGCGGTTGAAGTGGAAGGAGCGAGCCCCAAGGGGCAAGCCTCACGGCTGATTGAAATGTCTAAAGCTACGTCTGCATTTCTTCCAAGAGTTGAACGAATATTTCCAGTCAATGCGATGATTTTGACTCCTAATTTTTTCAAAGGGGAGAGAAGGCGGACCACTTCTTCTGTCTCGCCGCTATGGGAAAGTGCCACGACTAAGTCTTTTTCGATAACCATTCCTAAATCACCATGAAAGGCTTCGCCTGGATGAAGGTAAAGGCTCGGCGTCCCTGTTGAAGCGAGAGTCGCCGAAATCTTACGAGCGATAAAACCCGTTTTCCCCATCCCTGTTACAATGACTCTCCCCGAACATTGATAAAGAAGATCGAGGGCTTTCTCAAAACTTCTTCCAATGCGAGGAAGAAGTCCACGAATAGCTTCGGACTCGATTTTGAGAATCTTTCTTGCTTCTCTGACTGTGTCCTTTTTTCCTAGAACGCGAGCCACTTATATTTCTCCATTGAGAGGTGCAACACGACGAATCTCAACAAGCGTACCTAGCAATTTTTCTAAGTAATTAAAGGCGAGCATGTTTGTACCGTCAGAGAGAGCCTCTTTCGGATTTTCATGAATTTCGAGAAAGAGCGCATCCGCTCCCGCCGCAATGGCACAGCGGGCAAGAGTTGGAATAAATTCAGGCACCCCTGCTGTAGCAATTCCTCCTCCTCCAGGAAGCTGAACTGAATGCGTGGCATCAAAAATAAGAGGGTATCCGAAACTTCGAATAATGGGAATGGCGCGAAAATCATTCACAAGATTCTGGTAACCAAACGAGAAGCCCCTTTCTGTAACCAAGATGTTCTTGTTTCCAGTTGCTTCGATTTTATGAATGATATTTTGAACTTCCCATGGTGAAAGGAACTGACCCTTCTTAACATTCACGATTTTTCCGCTTTTCCCAGCAGCTACAATCAAGTCAGTCTGGCGGCAGAGGAAGGCAGGAATCTGGATAATGTCGAGGACTTCTTGGGCAGGCTTGATTTCTTCTTTACAGTGAACATCGCTTAAAACAGGAAGACCCAACTCTTTCTTTACCTTGGAAAGGATAGCAAGTCCCTTTTTGAGTCCTGGCCCACGAAAAGATTTGATGGAGGAACGATTCGCCTTGTCATAACTTGACTTGAAGACATAGGGGATCTTGAATTTTTTGGCAATCTTTGAGATTCTTTCGGCATGATGGAGGACCATGCTCTCGTTTTCGATCACACAAGGCCCTCCGATAAGGACGAAATGATGAGGATTTCCAAATACAACCTTACCAAGTTTGACTTGCTTAATTTTGGGAGAAGCCATTAAAGATTACGCTACCTCGCTAGGGGCCCGTTCTTTTACTTCTACCTTCTCCCCTGAGGAGTTATCTGATTCGGAAGAAGTTTTCTGGGATCCCTCTCCATTGGAAGAGCTCTGGCTTCTCAGAAAGGCATGTCTGACAAACTCATGGAAAAGTGGATGGGGATGATCGGGCTTCGATTTAAATTCAGGATGGAATTGGCTTGCCACAAACCAGGGGTGATTTTCAAGTTCAATGATCTCGACTAATTTACCGGCCGGTGAGAGACCTGAAAAGCGAAGACCGAGACGTGCAAAAGACTCCTTGTATTTGTTATTGAACTCATAGCGATGGCGATGTCTTTCCATTGCTTCCTCCATCTTGTAGGCTTCATGAGCTAGGGTATCTTTTTTGAGATGACAAGGGAGTGCGCCAAGTCGCATGCTTCCCCCCAAATCTTTCACCTGCTCTTGTTCCTCAAGAAGGCTGATGACTGGATGAGGAGTCTTTTTATTAAATTCGGTTGAATTAGCGCCCTTGAGACCTGCCACATTCCGCGCAAACTCAATCACCGCGCACTGCATTCCAAGACAAATTCCAAGGTAGGGAATCTTCTGCTCACGCGCGTATTGAATGGCCTTGATTTTGCCTTCAATTCCCCGATATCCAAATCCTCCAGGAACCAGAACCCCCGAAACATCCCGAAGATATTTTTCAGCCTTTCCCCTCTCAAGCCGTTCTGCGCTAACCCGCTTAATGAGGACTCCTGCGTCGTTTGCAATCCCTCCATGCACCAAGGCCTCGTAGATCGATTTGTAGGCATCTTGAAGCTGAATGTATTTTCCAACTACAGCGATCTTAACAGTGTGTTTGGGATGAAGAATTTTGTCTACCACTTCGCGCTTCCACTCCTGAAGGTCTCCTGCTCGGTATTCCAGATGAAGCTCCTTACAGATCACACGATCAAGGCCTTGCTCTTTAAAAATGAGAGGGACTTCGTAGATCGAGCTAACATCTCGAGCCTCAATAACTGCATCAGATTGAACGTTACAAAAGAGGGCGATTTTTCCCTTGAGATCTTTGGAAAGTTTTTTCTCCGTACGGCAAAGCAAAATATCGGGCTGAATACCGATTTCTCGAAGGCGCCCCACGCTGTGCTGCGTGGGCTTGGTCTTCAACTCTCCTGCAGCTCGAACAAAAGGGATAAGAGTTAAATGAATGAAAACAACGTTTTCGCGCCCCACCTCTTGTCCAAATTGACGTGCGGCCTCAAGAAAAGGAAGAGATTCGATATCTCCAACCGTTCCCCCAACTTCTGAGATCACAATGTCGTAACGTTTCCCACGAGAAACCTCACGGATGCGCTCTTTGATTTCGTTTGTGATATGAGGTACAACCTGGACTGTTCCTCCGAGATATTCTCCATGTCTTTCTTTGGTAATAACCGTGTTGTAAATTTGACCCGTTGTCACGTTGTTGACTCGACTCAAGACGCCTGAGGTAAATCGTTCATAGTGTCCAAGATCCAAGTCTGTTTCAGCCCCGTCTTCTGTCACATAGACTTCTCCATGCTGGTAAGGATTCATGGTACCTGGATCCACATTGATGTAGGGATCCAGTTTCTGGAGGGCAACCTTGAGCCCCTTTGCTTCCAACAGCTTTCCAATCGAGGCCGAAGCAATGCCTTTGCCGAGGGAGGAAACCACGCCGCCTGTAATGAAGATGTGTTTAGGCATGAACTGACACCGCCTCTGATTGAATCGCTTGTTTAAGCTCCGATGGCTCCACCGTAGCCGTGCCCAATTTCCCCACCACAACGCCTGCGGCAAGGTTTGCCAAAACTGCGGCCTCCTTGAGAGTGGCCCCTGCCGCTACACCAAGAGCGAAAATTGCAATCACCGTATCTCCTGCTCCTGAGACATCAAAAACTTCGCGAGCTGTCGTCGGAATCTTAACCGTAGGATAATCCTTCTCGAAAAGCGCCATTCCCTCTTCGCCCAAAGTAACGAGGATTGCCTTTGACTTCAATCGATTCAGGAGTCCTTTTCCTACTTTCTCGAGATCGGGTTGTCTTCCATTCGAACTTTCACCATACATGTTATAAGCCTCCAAGCGATTGGGCGTAATAGCAGTTACTCCTTTGTAGAATGAGAAGTGTTTTTCCTTGGGATCGACAAAGACTGGTTTTTTAGACTGCTTCACGAGCCTTAGGAGAGGTAAAAGAAGAAAAGGTTCAACCACTCCTTTCCCATAATCTTCGATGACGATGGCATCAACCTCTTTGATTTTTTTCCGTACAAAACGAAGGATTTTTTGAGCATCGACTCGAGAAATGGGTTCCACTTTCTCTCGATCGAATCGAACCACTTGTTGGGAATGAGCAATCACTCGCGTTTTCAGGGTGGTGGGCCTTGTGCCATCCATGATGACGCCTCCGAGATCAATCCCCAATCGGCGCATTCCACGAACAAGGAGTCGACCTTCAAGATCTCTACCGACCACACCGCAAGGGAAAACAGTCCCTCCGAGGGTTCGAATGTTGTTGGCTACGTTAAGAGAGCCTCCTGGTACGAACGATTCCCTTTTCACGTTGACAACGGGCACGGGGGCCTCAGGGGAGATACGCGACACATTTCCCCAAACGAACTCATCCAAAATAAAATCCCCAACCACCAAAACCTTTGTTTGAGGAAAGGAGTCGACGAGTTCGAGCAGACGCTCTACAGAGGTATTCTTAAGAAGCTTTGTCATTTTCTTTTAACGCTCTAACTCACGGAATCAAGCCAGCTTAAAAACTAAAAATGCTGGGAAGATAAACCCAGGAGCCTAGAATTTTTCTAAGTCCTTGTCCCAGCAAAACTTTGGTATTTTAGCACCCTTGGACCTAGGTGTCAATTAGACCCACTTAACTCTTTATTTGGTAAAGGGTTATATTCAACTAAATAGGCGCTGATTGAGCCTAGGACGGGAATTTTGACCCTCATTTTGAGGGGAATTCGCCTTTCATCAAGACCGATCCAACCCCTGATTTTTCCCCTTTTCACAAAAAGCCCCTGGAACTGAATCTCTGGCTCCACCTCCATCGCCTCGCGCTCTTCGAATCCCGAAAGCTTGACCCTGGTCTTTTTGAGGACTTTCACCTCAAGATCCCAGTTTTTCTCATCCGCATTAACAGGGATATAAATCTTAGACCCAGGCCGAATATCCTGGAGACGAAACCAGAAGCCACAGGAAAGCTGATCTTGGACGTTGGGCGGAATCATCATCTCTTTTCGAGATTGATTAAGGCGCGAATAGTAACTAGCCGTATGGTTCTCTTGGTCGTATTCCATCACTTCATCCGCTCGGTAGCGTCCCTCTTGAAGGATCTTCTCGTAGCGAAGGGAGTGACGCTTTTCAACGTCGATGTAGCTATGATGAACATCACGAACCTTGTAAATCCAGTCAAGTACAGAAGCAGACCTCACGTTGACTATAATGTGGTAAGCCTTCCGACCTTGAATCTCAACAATTTCTTTGACTTCTGCTTCTCCTCTTCCTACTTCGATGCCAAGCCAACGCACCGAATAGACAAGACGTTCCCCCACTAAAAGTCCTTTGGGTGGATCAAGAGAAGCGGTTGTGATTTCTCCTTCAAGGAAGGAAGGTGTGCCGAGAAAAATCAAGAGACTCAAGAGGCAAAACTTGATTTCTCTTTGCACAAAATAGGCCAAAAATTCTTCTGGTCAAGGAAACGAAGAACTTCTTCGGGTGTGAGGGCGCTAAGACATTCTCTATCGACACAAGCTGAGTTATAACGAAAACGGAAATAACACGGCCGGCAAGGAAGGTTCTCCCTGACCACCGCAAGGGCTTCGGACGATAAAGGGTAAGGACCGTAAACCTTGGGGTCAACAGGACCGAAAAATGCAATCAAGGGAACATGCAGGGAATGAGCAAGGTGAACAAGGCCGCCGTCATTGGCAAGGAAAAGGAGAGATTTTTCAAGAAGAGCAGCGCATAACCCAAGCGAAAGCTCACCGCAAAGATTATGAACAGGAAAAGAGAGTTTCTCTTCGATTCTTTCTCCAAGTTCCTTCTCTCCACTGCTCCCCAAAATCACAATTTGTTCGAACTCGACCCTATCTTTGATCTTAGAGATTAATTCAGCAAAGTGATCAACGGGCCAACGCTTAAAGAAAGCGTCCTTTCCCCATGACTCTCCTCCTCCGAGAGCTACGGCAAGATAACGACCCTGGATCATTTGTTCCGCATCCTTTCTATCTTGATCAGCAAGATAAAATTCAAGAAACCGATCCTCGATCTCAAGTCCGATCAGCTTTCCAAGCTCACAATAAAAATCAACTGCATGAGCTCCGTGAAAACCATGGGGCAAGGGCAGACTTTGGGTGAGAAAAGTCCCTCGTTTTTTGAAATTAAATCCAATGCGTCTTGGAATCTGGAGGAAGAGGCCGCCAAAAAATCCATACTCGCGCTGAAGAGAAAGATCAATGAGGAGGTCATAACGACCGCGAAGATTTTTCCACAAAGACAAAAGATCTTGAATAACGACACAACTCTTTGAATGGTGCCACTTTTCCTTATCAATGGAAAAAATTTGATCGACGTGGGGATTATTTTGAAAAACGGATTCGGTCCGAGAACCCAGCAAGAGATCGACAGTCTCAACGGTAGGAAGGGTTCGAAGTGCTCTCAGAAGCGGCGTCATAAAAAGCGCGTCGCCAATTCCATAGGGCTGGACAACGAGGATATGTCGAATGGATCGCATGATTAATCTTTAAGAAGACTGGAGAAAAGTGGCTGCTTCTTTGAGTACATCTTTAACGGCTATGGCGTCCAAACAAAGAAAATTGATTTGGCACTGGTGAGCCAGACAAACAGGGCAAGCCACTTCTTTATGGATAATCCTTCCCCCTTCCCCCAGTGGACCCCAACGTCTAGGACTCAGACCTGAAAGATTTCTACCAAAAATAGAGATAACGGGAATCCCCACGGCCCGCCCAACGTGGACTGGGCCCGAATCATTGGAAATGAGCAAGACTGAGCGCTTAAGGAGCCAACCCAACATACCCAGCGATAACTTCCCGCTCAGATCAATCACTCGCTCAGAGGTATATCCCATTACTTTTTTTGCCAAAGGCCGATCTTGACGCGAACCGATCAAAGCAACTTGGACGCGATACTTTTTTTGAAGTTCATCGGAAAGACTAGCGAACCGTTCCGCATGCCAAATCTTGGAAGGGCAACTCGCGCTCGGATTAAGGACAACGTAAGGTTTATCTGTGGCAAGAACGAGGTTTCGGAGGAGGAAATCTAAGGAGGCCCTGTCCTTTTCCTTCAGTGGAAAGTAAGTCTCTAACTTTTGGGGGGCTTCAACTCCCAAGAATTTCAGGAGGTCAAAGTTATATTCCGCTTCGTGTTTCAAGCCCTCCTTTTTTCGATCCTTCAAAGTATGCGTCAAAGCCCAATCATTCTTTTTCTGGTAGCCGATCCGAACGGGAATGCGGGCAAGCCAGCCCATCAGATGCATTCTATTCGTTGGGTGAAGATGAATCACGGCGTCAAAACGTTTCTTGGAAAGTTGGCGCGCAAAACGAAGGTTGCCCCACCATCCCTTTTCACTTCCCTTCTTGTCATAGAGAATCACTTCGTCGATAAAAGGGTTACCTTCCAAAACTTCGTGATTCTCCAGAAAGGTAAGACAGGCTAAATGAGCCTTGGGAAATTGGGAACGGATGGCTTCAAAAACAGGTGTTGAGAGAACGAGGTCGCCCAGGCGGTCGGTCCGTGTAACAAGAAGGCTATTCAATTTCGGCAAGAAGCTCTTCACAGGCTTGAAACACCTTATCTATGGACAAATCGTCAAGACAATATCTCCGTTCAAAACGACACTGGGCTTTTTCACATGGCGCACAAGGTGGAAACTCCCTCACGATTTTCCAAATGGTGTCTTTTCGCCCATACTTTTCGTGATGGGTCGGTCCAAAAATCGCAATCACAGGACGCCTGAGTTCATAACCAAGGTGCATGCAGGCACTGTCATTACTCAAAATGAACTTCGCGCGTGAGAGGAGAGCTGCCAATTCTCTCAAATTGATTTCTCCTGCTAAGTTGACAACGCGTTCTGGATCAACCGCCGCGAGCTTAGATCCCAGTTCTGCTTCGTTTGAATCACCCGTAATGACTACACTCAAGGAAGAGATTTTGAGTAGACGAGCCAACACTTCACGAAAATTTTCTATTTTCCATCTTTTGAGTTCGCTCCCAGCACCAGGGGCGATGACCACCCAATTTTTAGAGAAATGAGAATTGTTCACACCTAATTTTTGATCCAGATTCCTTTCGTCTTCTTCTGAGAAAAAGTCAAAGTATGTCCCGTCTTCTGTGGGGAGTTCCATCATCTTGAGAATTTCAAGATGTCTCACCCTTACACTTGGGGAACGGAAGAAGCGAAAAATAGGACTTCGGTGCCTTGTTTGGACAAGAAAGGGAAGCAAAGAATTCCTTAAATCGACAACCCAATCATAGGCGGTCTCGCGAAGTGTTTTGACCAGTTCAATCTTATGAGACCATCCCGCCCGTTTGTCGTAAATGAGAAGCCTGTCGATCTGACGGCTTTTTTCAAGAACGGGCGCAGCCTTTGGCCCCACCACGACCGTAAGACAAGCTTCGGGAAAACTCTTCCGAAGCGAAGTCACCACAGGGGTGGTTAAGATCACATCTCCGATGTTACTTAATGTGATGAGGAGAATATTTGCTCTTTGACTCTGGACCATAACTCTTCTTTTTGGATTCGTTCAAGGACTTCCTCGGGCGTAATCTTTTCCATCCAGCCTTCAGGAGGAAATTTCTTCCCCTTCCAAGGAATGGAGTAGCCTTCTGGCACGTATTGAATCACGATCTTTTTCCCGATACCGCGCGGTCCCGTAAGCTTAGGGCACGTGGGTCCAAAAAGTGCGACGACAGGAGTTCCGACGCCAGAAGCAATATGAAGAGGACCTGAATCACTTGAAACAATAAAGGCGGCAGATTCGTAAAAGGCTCCAAGTTCGCCAAGGGACGTTTGCCCGCAAAATGAAATGGGACGAGAAGTCTTGACCTTCTGAATGATTTCTTGAGCTAGCTTCTCGTCGCCAGAAGAACCTGTCAGTACAATCTGGAATGAAAAATTCTGACTGAGAAGGTCGCTCAGACGCGCAAAATGATCCGTGGGCCATCTTTTGGGCTCCCAGTTTGCACCGACATGAAAGGCAACGAATGCTTTTTTCTTAAGGCCTTGTGCTTCCATAAGTTTTCTCGCTTTGCCCTCATCCTCAGGGCGGTAGTAAAATCGGTAGGGAGCGTTAAAATCGACTTTAAGCCCTGCCCATTTAAGCAGAATGAGAAAGTAATCAATTTGATGAACCGCTTGGCGGGGCGGATCGATCGCTTGAGTTAAAATCCATCCTCTTTTAGGTGTACGATAACCTATTCGTTCGCGAACTCCTCCCAGCCATGTCAAGAAGGCACGTGTGAATGAACGATGAAAGAGAAAAACCTTGTCAAATTTCTGACCTCTCATCCAACTGATCAACTTGATCTTTGAAAGAAGTGATTTCTCACTCGACCTCTCGTCAAAAATTCGAACCTCATCCAGAAAAGGAAACGCCACCAAGATATCCCGACATCTTGCTGGGGCAAGAGCGGTGATCTTAGCAGAAGGGAAATTCTCCCGAATCGCCTGAATGGCGGGCACTTCAAACAAAATGTCACCCAGCCAATTTTTAGTGAGAATGAGAATCTTCATAAATTTGGGCGAGATGCTTGCGGACTGCCTCAAAAACCTCGTCAACCCCAATTCTTCTAAGACATGCCATCGGTTCGGAATAAGTGCACTTGCCACTATAACAAGGTTGGCAAGGAAGCCTTCTTGATAAAACGGTTACCTCACCACTTGACTGGACGTGACGAAGCGGGTCTGTAGGACCAAAGAGAGCTACTGTCTTTATACCCAAGGCGGCTCCCACATGAAGCGGGGCGGTGTCTCCTGTCACTAGCACGCGAAGCTGTTTGACCAAAGAAACAAGTTCCTGGAGATTGGTTTTCCCGACAAAATTGACAACACCTTCTGACTTTGCTGCAAATTTCTGGGCAAGGACCGAATCTTCGGATGAACCCATCAGTACGATTTGACAATCCAACTCCTTCACAAGTTTCTCCGAAAGGGCCTGGAAATATTCAATGGGCCATCTCTTGGTGGGCCAGCTAGGGCTCGAACCGATTGCAAACCCAACCAACTTTCCGTTGGATGAAAGCCCTTTCTCCTGAAATAGGTCAGAAATATGGGCCTCGGACAGAGGATCGGGCCAAAGTTCGAGTTTCTCATCAGGTTGGCTCACGCCCAGCTTAGAGAGAATTCTAAACTGATGACGCACAGGAGAATCCGGCCTCTCAAAAGTAAGGTCCCCATGATTCAAAAGTCTTCCAAAAATCCCGCGCCTGTAACCATAACGTTCGGGAATCCCAGCCAGAAGGCCAAGAAAATGAGTCCTCTTCGTATTTTGAAAATCGACTGAAATATCGAACATCTCACGACGAAGACGGGCGGCAAATCGAGTGAGCCAAATCCACGAACGGGCTTTGATTCGATCGATGGGAATGACTTCATTTAAGTAGGGACAGTTTGAAACTACGGAACTGAAGCGGGAGTCAACGAGAAGGCCTATGTGGGCGGTTGGAAACTTTTTCCGAAGCATCCGAAGGCTAGGAACAGCTAGGATGACATCACCCAGCGCCCCCCATTTAATCACCAGAATCTTTTTTTCATTTTTCACCTCGCGGTAGACTTCGAGGGTTTTTTCGGTCATCTGTTCGAGTGAAAATTCCCTTTTGACCTTCTCCTGAAGCCGATGAGCCATCTGGCGAGTTTCATCCCTATCTGTGAGAAGTCTAAAGATAGCATTAGACATAGCTTCTTCATCGCCTGGAGGAACCAACACCCCTTCTTTTCCGTCTTCGATGATATCAAGAATACCGCCCAGGCGAGACGCAACACATGCCGTGCCTACAGCTCCTGCTTCAATCAAGACTCGACCGAACGATTCGGGAACAAGGCTCGAGAGAACGAGGAGGTCGGCGTCTTTAAGAAGATCCGCAACGTCACGCCTGACTCCCAAAAATTTAACCGCTTTCTGAAGGCCCAATTGATGAACGATCTTCTGAATTTCCTTGGTGTACTTACTTTTTCCATCCCCTTCAGATCCAGCAAGCCATACCTCCACTGCAAGACCCAGCTGTCTAACCCGATGAATGGCTCTCAGAAATTCAAGCTGTCCTTTGATAGGAGAAAAACGGCCGAGATTGAGGACTCGAAAAACTTTCGGTGCAGGGCCACTGTATTTTTCAGGATGAAAGGAAAATTCAGAAAGATCGACGCCGCGTGGAATCAGGGAAATCCGATCGGGTGAGACATGGAAATGATCAATCATGTGCCTTGCCATCACGCGCGAGGGCACAATCACTCTCTTTCCCCATCCCATCACCCGACTCAATAAATGTTGGGAATAATAGCCATGGCAAGTGGTAACAAAAGGAACTTTGGTTCTGCGGCAAGCGAACCATGCAATCCAGGCGGGAACACGGCTCCTGGCATGAACAATGTCAATCCGTTCCTTTTCGATAATCTCCACAATCTTAGGGATAAGGGCGAGACTAAAAATCGATTTTCTATCAACGGGAAGTGTGTAGTGGGCGATTCCTTCTTTTTCTAATTCCTGGACGAGAGCTCCCCCTGAAGAGATTACTACAGCGCCTTCGCCACGCGCCTTGAGCGCTCGAGCGAGGTCTACCGTTCCGCGTTCTACGCCGCCTAATTCTAATGCTGGAAGTATCTGAAGTACTTTCATCTTAAATTTAGAAAAGGTTCTCTAATCTTTCCCGTATCTTTGCCCTCTCGTGTTCTCGATATTGGGAAATGGCCTGGTCACCTTCTCTTCCGATGACCTCCGAAAGTCTCTTAGCCTCGACAACGGGGATTCCCCACTCTTTTTTGAGAAGCTCCTGAAATCGGTAATGTTTCTTGGATAAACCATTTTGTCTCATTTTCACTACAATCACGTTTTTCCCCGAGCTGAGTGCCTCCGATATCATTGAAAGACTGTCTTCTGTGACGATGAGATAATCAGCAAGCGCCATCATTCCTGGAACCACCTCAGGTCGTTTATCCTTAGTGGCAATGACACAGGATTGGCAACGGCCACGATTCTCAAGACGCGTCTTAAGGAACTGGCTGACTTCATCGGGCGTTCTCCTGCTTGTTGTAATCAGGTAATCGCCTCTCAATTTCTCTGAACTCCGTTCAATCTCAGCTAATAAATTCTCAATATCAGAAAGAGACAATTTGAAATCCCGAGTTTCACCACCCAGAAAAAGACTGAGGCGAACCCTCTCAGGATTGGGAATTGAATGAGAGAAAACTTCCTTTGCTTGGTTCAAACTTTTTTCATCAATATCACTCAAAGCCCCTTGCGTTCGAAAAGAACCACGTGGCATGAGGCCTTGGTCGTGAGCTGGAATCAGTGCGAGGTCGTATCGAAAGAGATTGAAAGGAAAACTCGGTTTCATGAGGACGGAAGACTTAGCTAAGTTTTCACGAGCAACGCAAAGGTTGAGGGGAACAAGGCTTGCCCCTGCAGAAACGACGATGTCAGGAGTTGCACGTTCGAGCCTTTCGGCTGATTCTTTGCTTAAGAAAAACCGAAGCCAACTCAAACGCCCCTGAGCCCAAGGAATAAAAAGGAGAGCAAAGTATGGGAAGAGCCTCTTTTTCCGCGAAGATCGAAACTCAACCTCGATCTTCTCAGTTAAGATCTCATAAGGAGGTGTTTTATCCATTCCCGCTTGAACCATTTGTTTAACCAAGGCCTCGGATTGTTTGATGTGACCCGTTTTTTCGTCAGAGAGAATAAGGATTCGTTTCGTCCGTGTTCGCTTCCATCTCTTGTGGCCCCACAGCCATTGAGAGGGATATTGAGAAATCCATGCTTCAACGAGTTTGATATAATTTTGGGTATTGATCTGAATATCTTTCTCAGAATCTCCAGTCCGTACAAGTTCAAAAGGAGGTTCAATGAAAACTTCGTGGTAAGGGCCGTCTCGCCTGATGTGAAAAACGGGAAGGACGGTAACTCCCAGTTTGAGAGCAAGCGCCATGGGGCCTTTGGGTGAAGTGGTAAGACGATTAAAAAATCGGATCCATACGCCCTCGTCTCCTCCTGATTGATCTCCCAAAACGCCCACGCAACCCCCTTCGCTAAGCGTCTGAATAAGACCTCGAATTCCTTCCTTTTCCTTCCCTAAAGAAAGCGAGCCGTAATGTTGCCGAAAAGAATTGAGAAGTTGATCGAGTCTTTGGTATTTCTGCCGTCTTGTGAGTACGGCCATGGGCCTTTCCCGAAGCCCCTCAATGATCTGCGAGAGCTCCCAGTTACCCATGTGAAGGGTCAAAAGGATTACTCCTTTTCCGCTCATGCGGTGCTTGAGATAATTTTCTTTATAACCATGGTAGGTAACGTAACGATCTGCGTACTCTTTCCTCACAATGGGAAAACGCATGATCTCAACACCCGTCATACCCATGTGGCGGTACATCTCTCTCGCCCAACGCTTCCTTTCCTTGGGTGTGCTTTCAGGAAAGGCCGACTTTAGATTGCTGTATGCAACCCGTCTCCTTCCGCTCAAGAAACACGTCAACCCTCCAACCACGCTTCCCAAGGCAAGAGCAACGTTTAAAGGTAGACGCTGGACCCATAAAGAAATGATGCGAATCGCCCAGTATCCACCCACGTCAATTAAAGTGTGAGTTACCTTCATGAACCTTAACTTACCCCCAACAAACGAAAGATTCGATCCGTTAGAATTTCTTCTCCAGTCGAGACTTGGATTCGCGTTGCCAAAACGAGAGGGTCGAGTACTTCGGTAATATCTTTCGGGGCTCTGTAGAAATCTTTTTCTGTTGTGACGATCTCATCGACATCGCTATTCCTGCTAACCTCCTGAATCTCCTGAAGCTCCGTACGTGAAAAAGTGTGATGATCGCAATATTCAAAATTCCGCACAGGCTTAATTCCGTAGCGGGTCAGGAGGATCTGGAAAGAACGCGGGCTTCCAACGGCTGAAAATGTTGCTACACGGCGATTCTCAAGTGAGCTGATTGACAAACGATTCCTCTTGCGAGCCCGATAAAAAAATAAAGGCTCGAGAAACGCCTCTGTGATAAAAGAAGAGGGGGAGAATTTCTTAATTTCATCACGCAGCTGAGTAAGTTCTTTGGGCGCAAGGAGATTGACGTGAGTCAAAACGACCACCGTCGCTCGTTTGAGCGCCTGCGGAGCTTCACGCAGAATTCCGCGAGGAAAGAGGCTGCGATTGCCAAAGGGGTTGAGGGCATTCACCGTAACAATCTCAATATCCCGCGTGACCTTCCAATGCTGAAAACCGTCATCTAAAATGGCGACGTCGATTCGCTCTCTCCGCCCATATCCTTGGGCTACCTGATACCTTTCTTTGCCAACTCCGATCCGAACATTCGGGAGATGAGCCTTCAATTGTTCAACTTCATCCTGTCCATACCCCCTAGTCAAAACAAGAGGGGTTCTCCGGAGCTCAAGAACACGACGAGCGAGATACTCCACAAGGGGGGTTTTCCCCGTTCCTCCCCAAGTAAGGTTACCCACACTGATCACAGGAAAGGGAAGCCTTTTCTTTGGCAAAATCCCCTTTTGATAGAGCTCTCTAATGACCGCGACTCCTCCTCCATAAAAGAAACTCGCGCCTGAAAGAACGGGTTTGAGGAGATGCGGGAAAAACCCTGGTTGTTGATCCTCTGCAATGAGTCGAAAATAATTCTTAATTGGTATCACGTTTCTACTCCTATCTTTGTTCCTAAGCCACTAACAAACTTTATTACTTGGACAACCCCCGTTTTCAGCAGGCAGAATTTATGGCTAAATTTCGCCTACCGCAGACTAGCGGAAGTCGCCACGACTAACTTTTGTTAGGTGGTCTAAGAGGAATTCTTCAATCCAATTAAAATTTTGTTCGGTAGCGCCTCTCAACTTTTCAAGGATTTCATAGGCTCGGTTCCCAAGTTGCTGCCTTTCTGCCTCACTCGAGAGAAGCCTCCTCAAAGCCAATGTAAGCTCACTCTCTCCTTGAACCATGAGGCTTCCTTTTTCTTCATCGAGTCGTTTATAGATGTCATAGAAATTAAAAACCCAAGGACCATGGATCACAGCTTTTCGGAAGCGAGCCGCCTCTATCGGGTTTTGACCGCCTCGGCGAACCAAGCTCCCTCCCATCACAACCACATCCGCAACAGAGTAAAGATTCCGAAGTTCGCCAAGCTTATTCAGAATCAAAACCTCTAAGGAAGTGCCATCGTTATATTCTGTCGCGAGAAGGGTCTTGAAACCATGCTGATTCGATAATTTGAGAACCTCTTCAGCCCTTTCAATGTGTCGAGGCGCAAGAAGAAGTTTGACTGGCAATCCTTCTTTTCGGAGATGCCGAAGTGACTTCAAAAGAATCTCCTCTTCCCCTGCATGAGTGCTTCCTCCAATCAGAATTTGGTCGGATGGAGAGAACCCCCACTTTCTTCGAAGCGTATCACTTTCATCCTTCCAATCTCCTTCTAACTCAAAAGCATCCAGCTTCATATTCCCCGTCACCCTCACCTTGGTCTCGTCAACGCCTAGGCGAAGAAGCCTTTCTCTGTCCTGTTCTGTTTGAACCAGGAAAAAATGGACCTGACTCAAGAGAGGCCTGAATAACCCCGAGAATAGCCGAAACGCGCGAAAGGAACGTTCAGAAAGTCGGCCATTGATCACGCCAATGGGAACACCGTGACGTTTAGCCTCTTCGATCACATTGGGCCAAATCTCAGTCTCAACGAGAAGGAGCGCTCTCGGCTTCAACGCCTCAAAGAAACGGCTCACTGCCATTCGAATGTCGAAAGGAAAATAGAGCGTATGAAGCCCCTCCCCTTCCCATTTTTTGGCCAACTGTTGACCTGTAGGTGTAACGGTTGTGAGAACCGTGGAAATTTCTGGCTTCTTAGCCTTGATCAGCTGGATGAGTTTCTCCACAGCCAAAACTTCTCCGACGCTCACAGCATGAATCCAAAGAGGTCTTTTGCCTGCAAGTTTCTCGAGACATTCTGGAGAAAAAAGACCGAGTCGTTCTCGTAAGAGTTGCTTGGGATCCTCTGCTTGCTTGAGCCTTCCCAGAAAATGGGGAAGAGAAAAGATCCCAAAAAGTAAAAATCCTAAGTCGTAAATCCAGCGAATCATTGTTTCTGTGCCCGAGGATGAGCTCGGGTGTAAGCCTCCTGCAGACGGCGCGTTGTCACATGAGTGTAGATTTGCGTCGTCGAAAGATTGGCGTGCCCAAGTAACTCTTGAACACTTCTGAGATCTGCCCCCCTATCCAACATGTGAGTCGCAAAGGTATGCCGTAAAGTATGAGGAGAAATTCCGCTTTTAAGAGAAAGACGCTTTGCATATTTCAAAATCAAACGGCGGACACTTCGATCAGTCAATCGTGTTCCCAAACGATTCAAAAAGAGGGGTGCGTTTGGGCTGTCATCCTTCTTACGAAACGGAGCTGGCATGGCATCCAAATAACTCCGAATAGCATGAAGTGCCTTTTCTCCTATGGGAACGATACGCTCTTTCTTTCCCTTGCCCCTCGCCTTCAAAAGGCCTGATAAAAGATCAACATCTCCCTGATTGAGTCCCACAAGTTCACTCACTCGAACCCCTGAACTGTAAAGGGTCTCGAGAATGGAACGGTCTCTTTTTCCTTCCCAAGTATTTTCAGATGGGGCCTCCAAAAGATGGGTTACTTCTCCAAGATCCAGAAAGTGAGGCAATTTCTTCTCCCGTTTCGGAGTGCTGATTCCGAGAACAGGATTGGTTTTCAAATGATTCTCTCGAGCCAAATATTTGAAGAAGGAACGGAGCGCGGCTAATTTACGGGACAAAGTCGCCTTGGATTGTCCACGAGATTTGAGGTGGGCGAGAAAACTTCGGATGAGAAGGGTATCAACCTCAGCCAGAGATTTGCCCGTTAGAAAGGAGAAGAATTCTTTTAAATCTGTCCCGTAATTTTTGATGGTGTGGGGGGAAGCCCCCCGTGCGGCTTCAAGATAAGAAAAAAATTGGCGGACTCTTGGATCCATCCTATCCACTACTCGAGATCTGTCTCAGGCGGCTTCTCATCCTCACTGACTGTTTCTTGATCCCTAGGAAGCTTTCGAGCAATGTAGGTACATTTAGGATAATTGGAACAGCCGTAAAAGGTGCGCCTGTTTTTCGCCTGCCGTTTCACGAGATCTCCTTTGCAATCGGGCTGAGGACATCTGAAACCTGTGGGAAGAGATTTCGTGTATCGACACTCGGGGAATCCTGAACATGCTAAAAATTGGCCAAACCGACCCCAGCGAATAACCATTTGTTTTCCACATATGTCACACACTTCATCCGTCGGAACCACCTCGCGACGGACATTGCGCATCTGATTGCGCGCTTCTTCGAGGAGTTTCGAAAAAGGTACGTAGAAGTCCTTGAGGACACGATGCCACTCGAGTTCTCCTTCTTCAATCTTATCGAGCTCTTCTTCCATAAGAGCGGTAAATTCATAATCCAAAATCGTGGGAAAATGCTGCACGAGTAAACTGACTACAATATCGGCGAGCTCAGTTGGCATGAGCGCTCCGCCTTTACGTTCCGCATAGCCTCGATCAAGAAGGGTATAGATGGTAGGCGCATAAGTACTGGGCCTGCCAATTCCTTTCTCCTCTAAGATACGAACCAAACTGGCATCGTTAAACCGAGCAGGAGGTTTCGTGAAATGCTGAGTCGGTAAAAGTTCATGGAGTTTAAGAGTCTCTCCCTCCTTAAGGGCTGGCAGTTCCTGATTCTTTCCATTATCTTCAGAAGCCTCTTCATCCTCTTCTGTCTCGCCCGCAGTCTTTGTCACCGATGAAAAGACAGCGTCAAAACCAGGAAAGAGGTTTCGCTTGCCAGTTGCTTTAAAAAAGTATTGATCTCCTGCGACGATAGTCACTGAGGTCTGCTCGTCAATGGCTGGCATCATTTGTGAGGAAACAAATCTCCTCCAAATCAGTTCATAAAGACGGAATTCATCGTCTTGGAGAAATGGACGAACCTTTTCAGGAAGACGGAGGACAGAGGTTGGCCGAATCGCTTCGTGCGCCTCTTGAGCCCCCTTCTTTGATTTGTAAACAGGCGGTGCATCAGGGAGGTAGTCCGCGCCAAATTTCTCACGAATCCATTTTGCGGCTTCGTCCTGAGAGCCTTTAGAAACATTCACCGAGTCGGTACGCATGTAAGTGATAAGACCGACCGCTTCATTGGCTTCCAGTTCCACACCCTCATACAATCTTTGGGCGAGCTTCATGGTTTTAGCAGCGGTAAATCCAAGACGAGTATAGGACTCCTGTTGAAGACGGCTTGTGGTGTAAGGGGCTGAGGGCTTTCGTTGTCTTTCCCTTTTTTCAACCTTCTCAACTCTAAAGGGGAGTTTTTCAATCGCTGATTTTAATTCCTCGGCCTCCTTTTGATTCCCGATCTCAGGCTTTTTTTCTCCGATCCTCTCGAATTTCGCAAGAAAGATTTTTTCCGTTTCCTCTTTCTCTGAAGAAAGTTTGGCCGTAAGCTGCCAATATTCTTTAGGGACAAAGCTTTTGATTTCTTTTTCTCTCTCGACAATGAGGCGAAGCGCCACCGACTGAACGCGACCCGCGCTCAAACCCTTTCCGACTTTACGCCACAGCAGAGGACTTAATTCATAACCCACGAGACGATCAAGAATGCGCCTGGCCTGTTGGGCATTCACAAGACGGTCATCAATTTCTCTAGGATGATGGAAAGCCTCTCTGACGGCCTCGGGCGTGATTTCATTGAAAGTAACTCGCTGGATTTTACTGTCTGTAACTTCTTTCAGTATTTCTGATAGATGCCAGCTGATAGCTTCACCTTCTCGATCAGGGTCGGGCGCAAGGTAGATCCCCTCTTTCCCCTTGGCTTCTTTTTTGATTCGGGACACGGTCTTTTTGGATTTGGTGCTGATGACATAAGCGGGCTTGAAGTTGTCGGAAAGGTCCACTCCCATCTTACTCTTTGGAAGATCACGAACGTGCCCCATGGATGCTTCGATTTGATAGCCGTCTCCAAGGTATTTGTGGAGGGTTTTTGCCTTGGTGGGTGACTCCACTATAACCAACTTTGTCGCCCCTCCCTTTCCTCCTCCTACAAAATGGACTACTTCAATCTCGTCTCCTGACTGGACCCCTATCTCCTTAAATTGAACTCTGGGCACAATCTGATGATTCCGCTCCACCACAACAGTTTGAGGATCAATTTGATAGGAGCTTAAGAGCTGACTGAGAGTTAAGGAAGAAGCGACTTCTTTAATTTCTCCATTGATCCTAATTCGTATGAAGCTATCCCGCATGCGCCGCATTGTATTTAAATTGACGGAATTTGTAAAGGAAAGTTTATCGGACGTAACTTTGAATAGCTTAACCTATTTTAAGGAAATAGGTTAAGAGATATCCTCCCACCTATCTTCTGACTCCCCCTTAGGCGGGTTGGACTTCTTGGAGGGAACGTGGTGGAGGTTGTAAAGCTTTTCCAGGTGATGGATCTGGGAATCTCGAATCGCTTCCTTCTCAATCTTTTTGATCATGCGTTTCAGGACGCCAATTCGCATGCCGAGCCTCTCCACGCACAGGGCAGTTAATAGCCTCGTAAGGAGGTTCAAATGCACTTCAATATCTTGAAGCCTCTCCGAGGCATCTTGAGCACGCTCCCAAAGCTTGTCCAGATGCTTTTTGAGATACTCTACCTCGTCTCGGATCCCTGAATCGTCGAATCCCCTCGAGTTCTTTCTGGTCACTAAAGTTATCTCCTCCTTCAAAAGTTACCATAAACCTTCCCATAAAACAAAAGGGCAAGGCCTTCTTTATAGGCCCAGCCCTAACTAATTTGTAGACTTGAGGTTACGCCGTGGCTTCTATGACTCTGGTCTTGGCCCATCCGTCAGCCACCCGCTCTCCCTTAACAAGAAGCGAAACCAGTTCCACGATGTAGCCAATGACCAGCACGAAAGGAACGATCAGGAGGATATTACGAATAAAAGCCTGCCCGATAGAAACTTTATCCCCCGCCAGACTTACGAGCCTTGTCCCGACCATCTTCCGTCCTGGTGAAAAGACCGCGTCTCTGAAAATCATCCACGCGATATTGATCAGGATCAAAAGGACATTTCGAAGCCCCTCGGGTGCATTGAGAAGTAAGAGGCCTGCCACGATCCCAATAAGGATTGGGATTAAGATTAAATCGATGACGCCAGCGGCAAAGCGTTTGCCTTTAGAAGCAACGGCTGGTCCCGATGAACCACCCGAAACGGATTCTGAAGAAAAGTCTGCCATAAAAATCTCCTTTCTTTTAACGACTCAAGTATAACTGTCTTGGGTGCCTTGTTTCAAATCTTTTCGCAGGCCGAAAAAACTCGCTCGTAGCGGCCGTCAAGGCGTCTTTTGATCGCGCCCTTGAGTTCAAGCTGAGTCAAAAGCGCACGAACAGAGGAAGGAGAAAGACTTCCTTCCCTAATCGCCTCATCGGGCGTAAGGTTTGATTTCACAAAAAGCCCGAGAAATTCTTTTTCTTCCTCACTCAATAAATGAGAGGGTTGATTGACGGATACGTAAGGCCAAAGCTGTGGACTTAAGGCATCAAAAATCTCATCAGGTGATTCGACTAAAGAGGCGCCTTCCTTAATCAGATGGTGAGTACCTCTTGAACCGAGTTGATCCACCCGCCCAGGCAGAGCGAATACTTCCCTGCCTTCTTCTGCCGCCAGGTTGGCTGTAATGAGAGATCCGCTTCGAGAGTGCGCTTCGACTACCAAAACACCTAGTGCGAAGCCTGCAATGATTCGATTTCTCTTAGGAAAATTTTCGGCAAGGGGAGGGGTTCCAAAACTGAATTCGCTGATTAAGGCTCCCCGCTCGCTAACTTCCTCGCGGAGAGTCTGGTGCTCTTTGGGGTAAATAACGTCAAGGCCTGATCCCAATACTGCAAGGGTTCGGCCATAAGATATTTCAAGCGCGGCTTCGTGACTCGCTCGGTCAATCCCGCGCGCAAAGCCAGAAACAACGGTTAGCCCAAGTTGAGCAAGTCGTTTAGCGAATCTTCTCGCCTGCTCCAAGCCATAAAGACTGGGATGCCTTGAACCAACGATAGCGATTGCCGCTTGATCCGAATCGAGAATGTCTCCTTTCACGTAAAGGACAAGGGGTGGGTCAGAAGATTCTTTGAGAAGAGAGGGGTAACTATCATCCAGAAAGGAAAGGATCTTGACGCTAAGAGAGTCGGCTTTTTCCATTTCCTCGACAGGATTAAAAATTCGCTGGGTCGCCTCGAGCGATTCTTTCCAAGAGAGTTTCTCGCCTTGTTTAATTCGTTCTACTATTTCAGAGGGTGTAAGACCCTCTTCAAAGAAAGCGGAGAGGCTCCTCGTCCGAAGACCAGGTGTTCGATTGAGTACGAGAAGGGCTTCTAGATTCTGCCCTGAGACTCTTGGCATGAAATTATTGCTGGTAGAATAAGACCCAGAGTAAGTTTGAATTCAGGTACTTGACGGCCTGAACCAGAACATACCCAATGAAGATCCCGAGGAATAGCCTAAACGCTTGACGATCCATTTACTTTCTCCCTAACTCCTTCAAGATTTGATTGACCTCTGAAAGTGAGATATCGCTTGCAACCCTAACACGACCAACGGCTTCGGGAAGGATAAAACGAAGCTTTCCACCCTTCTTTTTCTTATCCAAAAGCATGTGGTGAATCACCTGCTTAGGATGAAAACCGTACTTTTCAAGCCGCGTGGGAAGCCCTATTTTACGGATTAATTCGTTTTGACGCAACTCATCCTTTTTGCTCAAAAACCCCTGTTTTTGGGCCAGTCTGGCTGCACAAACCATGCCCAAAGCCACCGCCTCTCCGTGGGGCAGCCTATACTTTTTAGCTGCCTCAAAAGCGTGCGCAAACGTATGACCATAATTGAGGATCACTCGCTTCCCTTTTGTCTCCCTTTCGTCCTCTTCCACAACTTTTACCTTGACCCTAGCCGAACGCCAAACTACGATTCCGAAAAAAGAGAGCTCACTATTATTAAGAGAACTCTTCTTCCTAATAGAAGATAGGATTTTCTCAATCCTTTTCTCGAGCAGTTTAAAGAGTGAGGCATCTCGAATCATTCCGTATTTGACGACTTCGGCGAGGCCATTTTGAATTTCCTGTTGGCGGAAATTCGTTAACTTTGCCAGCTTCTGTAAAGATCCCAACGTACTGACATCACAAATGACGAGCCGAGGATGATAAAAAGTTCCAACGATATTTTTAGCTAGAGGAAGATCGATGGCTGTTTTTCCGCCAATCGCCGCGTCCACCTGCGCAAGTAAGGTTGTTGGCACTTGAACAACCGAAATTCCACGCATATAGGTCGAAGCGGCGAAAGCGGCAACATCACCAACAACCCCTCCCCCGAGTGCAAGGATCGTACTTGACCGTTCGAGTCCTGCCTCTGCCATCGCCTTCCAAAGTCTTATGAGTTGAGATTCTGATTTGTCTTTTTCATCGCCGTAAGGTAAAAGATGAATAGAAACCTCAAATCCAGCTCGCCGTAAAGAATTCTGAACAGGCCTTAAGAAGTAAGCTGCGACTCTCTTATTTGAAACGATCAGAATCTTCGAGCCAAGACCCAAAGGCTTCAGTAAATTTCCTATAGAGGAAAGTAGATTCTTTCCAATCACGATGGAATAAGAGCGGCCGTGAAGATGCAGAGTGATTTTTTTCATGAGTCAGCGCTTGAAATAAAACTCAAAAATTTTCTTAGCCACCACCTCGGGTGAAAGGGAATCGGTTGTTACCACCCTCCCTCCGCTCGCCTCTTTGTACAACGGCTTCCTTTTTTCGTAAATCCCAGAAAGAGACGCCATTGGATCTGCAGTATAGAGAAGTGGACGATCCTTTTTATGTTGTACCCTTTCCCAAAGCGTATCCAAAGTTGCTTCGAGATAGACGATCTCTCCTGTGGCCTTCATCCGTGCCACGTTGTCTTTATCGAGGACCACGCCTCCGCCTGTGGCAACAACCGTGTCTGAAAGTTCGGACGCTTCGCTCAGGATCTTCTTTTCCTCAGCCCGAAAAAAGGGTTCTCCTTTCTTCGAGAAAATCTCGTTGATCGTAAGGCGATTTCTAGTTTCGATCTCCGAATCGAGGTCAAAGAATTTCTTACTTGTAAGGATGGCCAGGGCCTTTCCTGTGGTAGTCTTTCCAGACCCCATCATCCCAATGAGATAAATATTGCGCATTGGGACCCCTAACTTTTTCTAACCTGCTCGAGATAACCTTCGTAATTACGACAGACTTCACCCATCGAATCGCCGCCGAATTTCTCGAGGAAAACATCCGCAAGTTCATAGGCCACAACTGCTTCACCGATCACGCTTCCTGCTGGAACCACACAGATATCCGACCTCTCGTACTCCGCCTGTTCAGACTTCTTCGTCTTCATATTGACAGACGCAAGAGGCCTTCTGAGTGTGGAAATAGGCTTCATCGTCACGCGGACAGAAAGTTCGGCTCCGTTTGTCATTCCTCCTTCAACACCACCTGCACGATCGGTCTTTCGGTAATAACCTTTTTCCTTTGAGTAGAAAATCTCGTCTTGAGCTTCTGAACCAAAAATCTCTCCAAGTTTAGTTCCAAGCCCAAATTCAACGGCCTTAAAAGACTGTACGCTCATCAAGCCTTGGGCAATGCGGCCATCCAGTTTTCTCCTCCAGTGGACGTAAGAACCAAGTCCGATCGGAAGGCCTGAGGCACGGACTTCGAACTGGCCCCCGAGTGAATCCCTTTTCTCGATTGCCTGATCAATGATCTTGATCATTTCTTTTTCTGTTTTCGGAAAGGCACAGTTCATCCCAGACTCGGCGACTCGCTTCTTGATCTCCGCAATGGTGAGTAATTCCTCAGGCACAGCAACGGGGCCAATTCGAACAATGTGAGAGACAACTTCGACATCAAATTCTTTTAAGAAAAGCTTCGCAAGCCCTCCTAGAGCGACACGCATGGTCGTCTCGCGCGCGCTCGCTCTTTCAAGAACAGGACGGATACCCTGATCATACTTGAGCGAGCCTGCAAGATCGGCATGGCCTGGCCTTGGCCTGAAAAGTTCAGGCATTTTGTCGATCTTGAAATCTTTGTTGGTTAAAAGAAATCCAATGGGAGCACCCGTGGTTTTTCCATGGACCACACCACCAAGGATTTCCACTTCATCCTTTTCAATCTTTTGTCTCGCACCGCGGCCATAGCCTTGTTGACGCCTCCAAAGTTCATGATTGATCGTTTTCAAATCGATCTCAAGACCCGAAGGCATACCTTCTACGATCACAGCCAAATACTTTCCATGTGATTCACCGCAGGTAATGAATTGAAGTGACATCAGATCCTCCTCGTTAAGAAACTAGAAAATACCGCCAGAGAATATCCCCATAGTAAAACTGAACCGCTGCAGCCAAAGAAAGGAAAGGACCATAAGGAATAATCTCTTCTTTCTTAACCCACCTTTGGTATAAAGCGAAGGGCAAAGCAAAAAATGGAGCTGCGAAAAAGGTCAGCAAGACCTTCTCCCATCCAAGAAAGCTTCCAACCATGGCGAGGAGCTTCACATCACCTCCGCCCATCGATTCCCTTTGAAAGATCCAATTTCCAGCCAGGCCTGTTATGTAAATAAGTCCTCCTCCTGCAAGAAGGCCGATCAAACTTTTCAAAAAACCTGTCAAGGCAATTGAGCTCTGATGGAGCATGGGATAAAAAAAGCTAAGAATCAACCCCAAAACCATCCCTGGTAAACTCAATCGGTCAGGGATGAGCCCTGTTTCAAGATCGATCAGGCTGATCGCCAGAAGAATCGACAAAAAAGCCACAGTGATCAAGAAAATCAAAGAGGGGCCATGCCCAACCCAACTGGCATACCATATCAGTCCCGAAGCGAGCTCTACGACGGGATATCGAAACGAGATACGCGTTTTGCAGGCTCGACACCGTCCCCCCAGCAAGAGAAAGCTCACAAGAGGAATGTTGTCGTACCACACGATCTTCTGTTTGCACTTGGGGCAATACGAGCTTGGTGCCACAACGGATTCCCCTTGCGGCATGCGGTGGATGCAAACATTCAGAAAGCTTCCAATCACAAGCCCCAACGCAAAAACAAATAGGTCAATGATCACAAATCAAGCTTTTCTTTAAGTTTGGTACGCATCACATGGATAGGGGCTTTACGTCCCGTCCAAAGCCGAAAGGCCTCCGCTCCTTGATAGAGCAGCATGCCGACTCCATCCATCGTTCTATGTCCCTTTTTACTAGCTGCTTTTAGAAATTTGGTTTTTTCGTGGTACACAAAATCGAAGAATAATAAACGCCGACCACGCTGTGACCGTAGAATTAATTTATCGGGAATTAGTTGAAGAGTCTTAAACACTACTCCAACGGAGGTGGCGTTAATTACAAGATGCACATCCTCTAACCCCCTCTTTAAATCGCCGTGTTGAAGTGTAAGCGGAACAAACGATGTTCTGGAAAAGAGCTTACGAAAGTCTTGAATTATACTTCCTACTCTTGATTTTCTCCTAGCAGCAATACGAATCTCACGAGCGCCGCTTTTACAAAGTCCATAAACAGCCGCTCGGGCACTACCACCTGCGCCCAATATCAAAACATTCTTATCTTTTGTCCGAAATCTGCCATCTTTCTGAAGCGAGGTTAGAAAACCATAAACATCGGTATTCGCGCCTACCCATTTCTTTCCTTTTCTATAAACAGTGTTAACGGCCTTAACGGCTCGGGCTTCGTAGGTAAGATTTGGCCTAAGATATTTTACAACTTCTCCTTTATACGGAACGGTTACATTAAATCCGTCCAGAATGAGATTGCGCTTACGGCGCATCACGCGGCGAAACTCGTGAGGACGAACTTCAAACGGCAGATAGAAAGCCTTTATGCCGAGAGCCTTAAAGGCGGTCTCCTGCATGGGAGGAGAATGGGTATGCCCTAAAGGATACCCAAAGATACCGTAAAGCAAAAAGGAGTCATTCACACGGGAGATGGTTTTGGACCCCACATGTTGGCACAAATCTTATTGAGCGCAAAAAGATAGGCCTTCACGCTTGCTTCAATGATATCGGTGCTGGCTCCTCGGCCTGTCACCTCTTTGCCTTCGATTTGAATCTTCACGCTCACCTCACCCAAAGCGTCTTTCCCTCCCGTCACTGATTGAATCGCGTAATGGGTGAGCTTGGCTTTAAGTTTCGTGATGCTCTCAATCGCCTTGTAGCATGCATCAACAGGTCCGTCACCTTGAGAAGTTGCCTGCAAAAGTTCTTTATTTCGCCTAAGTTTAAGGATGGCTTCGGGAGGTTTTCCGCTCTCGCTTGTTGTCTTAAGATATTCGAGTTTCCAAGTTTCAGGAATCTCTGTGATTTCATCCTGGATAAGGGCTTCGATATCTTCATCGAAGACATACTTCTTCTGATCTGCGATCTTCTTGAAGCGGTCAAAGGCGCGGTCAATATCAGCCTCTCCTAATTTGTAACCCAATTTTTTAACCCGTTCGCTGAAAGCATGACGGCCAGAAAGTTTACCAAGAATAATCTGACTCCCAGAAAGACCCACTTTCTTGGGATCAATGATCTCATAAGTAATCCTCTTCTTAAGCACCCCATCTTGGTGGATGCCTGATTCATGAGAAAAAGCGTTACGGCCAACAATCGCTTTATTCGGTTGTACAACCATTCCCGTCAGATGGGAAACAAGCCGCGATGTCTTGGTGATCTCTTCGGTTCGGATATCCGTGTAACAATCAACCAAGTTACGCCTGGTGTCGATCGCCATCACGATCTCTTCCATGGAAGCGTTCCCCGCCCTCTCTCCAATCCCATTGATGGTACACTCCACTTGATTGGCGCCAGCGAGAACGGCGGCGAGTGAGTTTGCGGTCGCAAGCCCCAGATCGTTGTGGCAATGGACAGACAACGTGACCTTCTTCCCAAGACCTGGAACTTTCTTTACCAGATGCGCAATCAAATCGCCAAACTCTTGGGGAATGGCGTATCCAACTGTATCGGGGATATTCACAACCGTAGCGCCTGCATTGACTGCTGCGCGCACCGCATCAACAAGAAAATCTCTTTCTGTGCGGGCTGCGTCTTCAGGAGAAAATTCAATATCCTTGAAATCCTTCGTGGCTGATTTGATATTCTTCGCCACTAAATCGAGGATTTCTTCCTTCTTTTTGTGGAGCTTGTACTCCCTGTGAATCTGTGAGGTTGCAAGGAATACGTGGAGTCTTTTTTTCTTCGCTCGCTCAAGGGCTATCCTGCAGGCATCGATATCCTTGGGAACCATTCGGGCAAGACCGCAGATGACAGGCCTTGTGACGGTTGCTGAGATAAGCTGAACGGCTCGCATCTCTCCTGGCGAAGAGACAGGGAATCCTGCTTCAATAATGTCTACATTGAGCTTTTCAAGCTGCTTCGCGATCTTGAGCTTTTCATCAGGAGTGAGGGACGCACCTGGAGATTGCTCTCCATCTCGAAGAGTGGTATCAAAAATATAAATCTTTCTCCGCTTTTCTTTAGCCATACAATCATTACCGGCCAGCAGAAGACCTTGCCTGATTCGGTTCTTGAATCCAATGCATCATCTTCCGAAGCTCAGCACCCACCTTTTCAACCAAGTGGTTATCACATTCTGCACGAAATTTGTTGAAGTTCGGCCTTCCTTTTTTATTCTCTTCCATCCATTCACGGGCGAAGCTTCCCGATTGAATTTCTTTCAGAATCTTTTTCATCTCTTCGCGCTGAGCCTTTGAGATCACGCGCTTTCCACGCGTATAGTCACCGTATTCGGCTGTATCGGACACGCGGCGGTGCATCCCGCTGATTCCAGTGACAAAAATAGCATCCACAATAAGTTTCACCTCGTGGAGACATTCGAAATAGGCCATCTCAGGTGCGTAACCTGCTTCCACCAAAGTCTCAAATCCTGAGCGAATAAGCTCGCTCAAACCTCCACAAAGGACAACCTGCTCTCCAAAAAGATCGGTCTCTGTCTCTTCCTTGAAGGTTGTCTGGATCACACCCGCTCTTGTACCTCCGATCGCTTTTGCGTGAGCCAATCCCATTTGAAGGGCATTGCCTGTTGCATTCTGGTGTATGGCCACAAGACAAGGGACTCCTCCACCCTCAACAAACTGGGACCGGACCAAAGCACCAGGCCCTTTGGGCGCTACCATGTAAATATCGATATCCTTTGGAGGCTTGATATATCCAAAGTGAATGTTGAAACCATGCGAGAAAAGAAGCGCCTTGCCAGGTTTTAAGAAGGGCTTGATGCTTTTCTCGTAGATTTCGGCTTGTAAATGATCCTGCGCCAAAACCTGAATCACATCACCCTGTTTGGCCGCTTCTTCTGCTGTGATCGGTTCAAATCCGTCTTCAACCGCAAGATCGTAATTCTTGCCGCCCTTGCGCTGAGCAATGAGAACCTCAATTCCCGAATCTCTGAGATTGAGTCCCTGCCCGCGACCCTGGATCCCGTAGCCAACAATCGCTACCTTTTTACCTTTCAAATAATTGAGATCCGCGTCGTTATCGTAATAAATTTTAACCGCCATTATTTTTTCTCCTTCGCCACAGCTTCTTTATCCTCGCCTGAATTCTCTTTATCCTTCTTAAGATTGAGTTCGCTTTTTCTAGAAAGTGCGATGGTGCCCGTTCGGACAACTTCTTTAATACCAAAAGGGCGAAAGAGTTCAAGCATAGCGTCAATCTTCTCTTCGCTTCCTGTTACCTCGACCGTAAGCGAATGAGGGCTTACATCCACAACTTTGGCTCGAAAAGTATTAACGATCTGCAAGATGTCAGAACGGTTGGTCGCCGAAGCGTGAACCTTGACCAAAACAAGTTCTCTGGAGATCGCATCTTCATTCGTAAGATCCTGGACTTTGATCACATCGATAAGTTTATTGAGCTGCTTGACAATCTGTTCGATCACACGCTCATCTCCATGAGCCACAATCGTCATGCGGGAAACAGTGGGGTCTTCCGTCTCACCCACAGCCAGGCTATCTATATTAAATCCGCGTGCTGAGAAAAGCCCAGCCACATGAGCAAGGACACCAAAGTGATTTTCAACGAGTACAGATACTGTATGTTTCATAAACACGCTCCTCTATTGGTGTCGCTCTGCGACGCATTTACTTTTGAATTCTGCCTTGTCATTTTGAATTTTTACTTTTTACTTTTAATTTTCTTATGCCATATCCATGACCTGATCCAGGGCATGGCCTGCTGGCACCATCGGATAAACATTATCTTCAGCGGCTACAACCATATGAAGAATGGCGGGCCCATCATACTTAAGCGCCTTTTCTAAAGCAGGCACAACCTCTGATTTTTCTGAAACCTTTATCCCAAGAATTCCGTAGGCCTCGGCTAATTTGACGAAGTCAGGATTCGAAGGACCTAATTGCGAACCTGAATAGCGCTTGTTGTAGAAAAGCTCCTGCCACTGACGAACCATTCCGTGATGCGCGTTATCCATAATGATGCACTTCACAGGAATCTTGTAGTAGGCTGCGGTTGCAAGTTCGGTTGAGGTCATCTGAAATGATCCATCGCCGTCGATGCAGACAACTGTTTCGTTCGGCCTACCCATCTTTGCTCCAATAGCCGCAGGAAACCCGT
>JACQLI010000048.1 GCA_016204125.1 Candidatus Omnitrophota bacterium | reverse complement strand
TATCCGACCACTGGCTGACAGGTCCTGTCTCTACCTGTTGATTCATTGAGCCTCGGACTCGGACGTAATAAGTGCCATTTTCAGTTAAGGTTACAGGCTCGCTTGTTCCTTGAGGGAATCCTTCATGAATAATGTCTGTGAAATCCGCATTCCGAGAGACTTGGACTTGGTAAATCACTGCGCCGGTAAGCGGCGTAAACTGCACATTAACCTCTCCTGTTTGAGAATCCGGAATGGGATTGACCACTGGTTGAGAACTGGTAAACAAGCTTGGATCAACGAGAAGCGCGATTTGATCCGCGGTGGCATTGTGGAAGAGAACGGGTTCTTCAGAAAGACCGTTTGCTGTAACATCAGTTTCATAGATATCCGTTATTTTTCCTGAATAGCTCCCTTGAAAGGCTTGAGATGTGCCTTCAATCGTCCAGGCAAACGTGATGTGACTTCCATCGGGACGCCGCCATTCGTAGAGGAAGACCTCGTCATTGATAACTTGTTCTTTAACCAGAGTGGCTTCGTTGAGCCAGTAAGCGGTCATTAAAGCGGCTGAAACTTTTGGTTGTGGTCCACGGTTATTGAATTCCCATCCAGATAATTGGGCTTCATGATAAGTATTGGAAGGTACTTGACCTGACATGGTGTGAGGCATGATCATTTCAACACCTGCAGCGCGATACATCACAAGGTATTTAATACTGCGCTCTACTGCCAAATCCCATTCAATCTTAGCATTGGGATAATCACTTCCCATGGGACTATCTGCTATTAATCCAAGTTCGTCTACATAAATAGGAATGGTAGAATTGCCTATGGCTTCTCGAAATGCTGCGACTCGATCTGTAATGGTTGGTCGTGGAGCAGAATTTCCTATTTGCGGAACGGCTTTATCTGGCGCGGTGTCACCCATAAAATAGTCATGCCAGGCAAAGGCATCAACTTTGGATGCAAGACCTAAGTCGGCCAGGTATTTTGTTTCGCCATAACTGATTGGATTCATCCAGGCAGGTCCAACGACCTTCACATTTGGATCGACTGCTTTGATGGCATCAGAGCCTGCAGCAATAAACTCATAAAGCTTATTAAGCCAAGTGGCACTATTATCATTAAATACTGCGCCGGATGGTTCATTCCACAATTCAATTGCTTCTAATTGTCCCTGATAGCGGGCAGCAACGGCTTTGACATACGCAGCAAAACGGGTTACCTGTTCTTGCAGGGTCATCGATTTTGCCCATTCTGGTATTGTGCCGCCGACAACGGCGATTATTTTTCGACCTTGTTGATTGGCCACTTCGGCATCCATCGGACCCCAATTACTATAAACTCCTGGCTGAGTTTCCACATAGCCCCACATCGAAGCTCCTGTTCGCGTCCATGCAGTTTGCATCAGTGTACTGCGCTGATTCACAAGAGATGCGGGAATCCCATCGATATAGCTGCCTAGAAAAGAAGCGCCGCTATAATCCTTAGGGAGGACCATGAATTGATTGCGATCTCCATTGGTTTCTACAAAATAATGTCCCACAGGAAGTGAAGGAAGTGTTCCTGGATTTCCTTGATAAACTTGTTCCCCATGCCAATTGAATACGCGAATCGCAGCTCCATTTGTAGTTTGAATTTTGATTGCGTCTCCTACCTTAAATATTCCTGTTGGTCCAAGATCGATAATCTTAGTTGTTGAGTTTGGATCAAATGCCATCGTCCAGGGAAGGCCTGGAACTTCAATAATAGGAGGTGTGATGTTAAAACTTACGGTATCCGACCACTGGCTGACAGGTCCTGTCTCTACCTGTTGATTCATTGAGCCTCGGACTCGGACGTAATAAGTGCCATTTTCAGTTAAGGTTACAGGCTCGCTTGTTCCTTGAGGGAAT
>JACQLI010000042.1 GCA_016204125.1 Candidatus Omnitrophota bacterium | reverse complement strand
GAGCGTTTCTTAAGCGAATCCTGCTAGATTCTCTCACCTCACCCATGGGTAGCGGAATGCCCCCCTCAACAGGACAAAGCTTACAGAAACCTTGCGTTTCATTCTTAACGATAAAAGGGATTCGTACGACTTCCCCACCTAACTCGGGATCCATGACAGTCCAGAATGGTTTTCTTTTGGAAAAACCATAATCGAAAGGGCCTTGTGCAGTGGCCGTTGCAAACCCAGTAGCGCCCACAGGTGAGGGAATAAGCCTTACGTCGTCAAGATATATGACAGCGTCTTCCCGTACCGCTGACCGAAGGAAAGACACTTGATCAACTTTGTGGTGGTTGATTGAGCCGGCGATCTGACTAATCGGGATGTTGTAAACATCCTTAGACCATGGCGCCACAGCAAGATCCTCGTGGAACTTCTGACCCCATAGGTCTGTGATGAGAATGGAGAGGGTTACTCCTTCGCTGCTGGGATTGTAAAGACGAAAGCTGAGTGATTCGAAAGCCCCCCAATCGGACCCTCCCTTGCGACTCCTTATGAGGTCCTCGATAGAAATTGCTGTATATTCCCCGCCGCCGTAGAAAGTAACCTTGCCAGAAGATGAACCTTCGAGCGAGATCTCGCTCGTTGTATCAAGCTCAGACTTGATGAGCTTCCAGGCCTGGAGATCCGAGGGCTTCTCGAAATTGGCAAAGACAAAGCTTCCATCAGGCTGAGGGCCTGGAAAGGGTACGGTTTTTCCGAAAATATAATGCATCAAGGAAAATTTCTTAAAGGATGGCTTTGATGCGACTTTGCTTACGAGGTGGATATCAATCTTCTTTGCCGTAAATCCGATCAGAAAGCCAAAGATAAGACATACGATGAAAAGCATCCCCCATGCCTTGGGATCGATTCGTCGACCCTCGCCAGGACGAAGTCGTTCCAATGTCGCTCCCGCTCGGGTCTTTACCACTCTCTTAAAGAGGGTAACGATTTCTTCGAGTCTCTTTTTTAATTCATCCAGTTCATTCATCAGGGTATTTCTCCGATACATGCAAACGCATAATCAATCCAGCCAATATCCAAAAATAGCTAGATACCTCATGGGAATCTAGCCTTGAGCCAAACATATTGCTCACAAAAAAACCAAACATTCCGCCAAGAAAGCCTAGGGCCAGCGCCTTCGCGAAGCGATCTTCGCTTCTCCTATAAAGGGCATAGGCACTCCAAAACATCACACCTAAAATCCACAAGAAGATAAGAAGACCAGGAATGCCTAGCTCAGCTCCGATCAAGAGGTAGGTGTTGTGGGCATCGACGGGGCCCATTTCAGACCAATAGTGTTGAACCTTTGTCTCAAACAAGTTGTAACCTACACCGAGAAGGGGGTGTTCGCGGATCATCCAAAGCGCCCCTTTCCAAACACGGACTCGTGTCCGTGCGCTCTGATCAAGCGAATCCTCGAAGGTAGTGGCCTGTTGGACAGCGGGTCGTCTCTCAAGCGTCTGTGCCAATCGGTAACGGATCCCTGGAGGCAAAAGAACAGGGTTTTGCAAGACAAACCAGGCTGCGAATACAAGTATGAGAAACGCCAATTTGCTTCGAATGCAAACAACTGCCGCGGAAGCCAAAAGAAAAGCAAGATATCCTGCACGCGAAAAAGTCACCATAATCCCTCGGAAGCAAATCAGGAAGGGAATAGTAAGTGCCCAATACCTCACCCGATTGAAGTAAACGAGGAGAAATCCTAGGAAGAGGAACGTGTAATAGTTGAAAAAGGCCGCCAGAAGGTTGGGATCATCAGCAACGCCGCCAACCCTGGAGTCCTCGAGCTCACCATCCCCTATCGTCAGGTACTCGATGCTTGAAATAAGCCCTATGATCACCGTAGCGATCATGATGAGAATGACTATATTTTTGATGATCTGTCTGTCTTTTACGGAGTTGTAAGTAACGAAGTAAAGAAGAATGGGAATCAACCACCTTTGTAAGTAATCGATGAGGGCGCTCGACAAGTAACCGCTCCCATATAAGGTAAAACGAAAGATCCCGATCATCCCTACCAAGACATAGAGGATGAGAGGAAGGTTCAGGGGTGAAGAGTGTAAAATTGGTTCACCCTTTTTTCGATTTTCCCGAATCCAAGCAATCACCGCAAGCCCTACAAGGATATTCGTGAAGTTAAGAGCGCTCCCAAAATGTCCAAATTCCTCTCCAAT
>JACQLI010000051.1 GCA_016204125.1 Candidatus Omnitrophota bacterium | reverse complement strand
GATACTATGGAGTGGTTAAACACCCCGTTCTTTCGAGTCAAGAACTTGAAAACATACAGGAGGAATGTTATGAAACCGATTTCAAAGTCCTGGGGCCTTCCGTGGTTCGTGCCGTCGAAAATTGGCTCCTCGGTTATCAAAGGCTGATTCAAGAAAAAAGTGAAATTTTGAGAAAACGCGCTGAAACGTATAAAAAAGATATCTTGAATGCCCTTCCCATTTTTCTGACAGCTCGTCTCTTGGGACCGTCCAAACAAGCACGGGACTACGCCAACAGGCTTTATGAGGAAATTGTGAAGATGATTAAGAGTTCAACAGTTAGCGTCACACTCAAATCATGGGTGGCACTTGCCATGGCCTGCTGGACAGGTCTTTGTCTGAAGTTTGATTGGTTTCAACATCCGCGGACGAGTCGTTTAATCTACCGCCTCCCAGGTTGACGAGTGAACGATACAACATCTTTTATTCTCCAGTTGGGGACGGAGTGGGCACGCAAGCACGGGACGCCTCTTATTCTGGCTTCTACTACAGGCGCCACGGCTGAGAAGATGCTCAACCTTATTCAAAACGACGGCATCCGTCTCATTGTTGCCTCTCACGAGGGACCTTGGGCTCCTTCAATGTGGCGATTCAGTCCTGACGTCCGAAAAAAATTAGAAAAAGCAGGCTATCCCCTCCTTTCTCATCAAACGGTCCTCTTTGTCAGAATGGCGCTCTGGCTTGGCAAATACTTTGGCATTAAATTTCAAGGTAAACGCCAAGCGATCTTCGAAGAATTCATAGGAACGGGTGGTTGGGTCTGTTTCAAGATCGTGAGGAGGGCAGTCCAAGCAGGTTTGATTCGATTGGGCGAAACTGTGGTCGCTATTGGCGGAAAAATCTCAGGGGCAGATACTGCTCTAGCCCTTAAGGTCACTCAAACCCATCCCCTCCGAGTTTCCCTGATAGAGGCTATTGCACATCCAAGTTAAGGCCTGGGCTGAATATGGATATTGAAAGAATCTACCTGGATCAATCGGTAGAGGAAAAACCCCTTTCTCAAAAGATCCTACAAAGATTGGAAGGAATCCCTGTAGAAATCGTAAAGGATCGGGACAGATTCATCGAGTCGATGCAATCAATCCCGCTCACTTTAGGAAAAAGAAAGCTCTGGCTTACTCACTTCAAAGGTCCTTTTGTCAAAAGGTGTCCTGGAACTGATCAAAATTATCTCTGCTGCAATTATTGGGTCATCAACCAGCAAACCAATTGTCCCCTTGATTGCACTTACTGTGTTTTGCAGAGTTACTTAACCTTCCCTCTCATTACTATTTATGTCAATATGGAACAACTCGGGGGAGAGATCGACTCTCTTTTACAAAAGGAGCCAAATCGTCTTTTTCGCATTGGAACAGGTGAGCTAACCGATAGTTTGGCCCTCAATCCCTTTACGGAATTCAACCAAGAGTTGATTCAATGCGCTTCTACAAAGAATTTTATTCTTGAATTCAAAACCAAAACAGATTTTGTAGGTCACCTCCCTCCCCTTACCGGCAAAAAGAATGTTGTCGTTTCCTGGTCACTCAATGCCGATACAGTCATTAGGGAAGAAGAATTCAAAACAGCACCTCTTGAAGCGCGTCTTGAAGCAGCCGAGCGAGCAATTTCTAAGGGTTACCGTGTCGGTTTCCACTTTGATCCCATCATCGAAACCGCTGAGTGGGAAAGGAAATATGGAGAGACGATCGACAAACTCTCTGAGACCTTCTCGGAAAATGATATACTCTGGCTAAGCATCGGTAGTCTCCGTTATCCACCTGCCCTTAAGAATGTCGTCGACATCCGATTCCCCCACAGTCGTGTGACTACTGGAGAAATGGTCCGAGGCCTGGACGGCAAAATGCGCTACTTGCGCCCTATTCGAACGGAGATGTATCAAAAGATTTATTCGCGGATCAGAAAACATTGGAAAAATGTCTTTGTCTACTTTTGTATGGAAAATGAAACGGTATGGAAAGAAGTGACGGGTTTTGCGCCTGAGGATAACAATCATTTGGATTACCTTTTTCATGAAAACCTTTTCCGCCGTTTTCCAGATCTCCAACTCTCTGAACCAAAAAGAAGAGACTATGCCACAAATTGACTCCACGCCAACTCTCTTCCGCCGATTAAATCTCTACCTGATCAAGCCCTCCAAGTATGACGACGACGGTTATGTGATTCGCCACTGGAAGGGGGTGCTTCCGAGTAATACGTTAGCGTGTCTTTATGGTTTGAGTGAGGACGTCAAAAATCGCGAAGCCTTGGGGCGCGATTTGAAGTGGCGCATTGAAGCGATTGATGAAACGGTTCAACGGGTTAATCTAAGCAAAATAGTTCGATTGAGTAGAAAGAAGAGGGCGAAGACGATTGTTTGTCTGGTTGGGGTTCAATCAAACCAATTCCCAAGAGCCTCGGACCTTGCCTTGAGTTTCCGCCGTGCAGGCATCGATGTCCTGATTGGTGGCTTCCACGTAAGCGGAGTAGTTGCAACTTTACCTGAGCTTTCGAAAGAAATGGCTATACTTAAAGAGGCTGGCGTAACCCTTGTGGCCGGCGAAGTAGAAGAAAAATGGGAAATGATTCTTCAGGATGCGTTAGCGGGAACTTTGAAGCCCATTTACAATTTTTTGCACGAACTCCCTAATCTCTCTGATGCCCCACTCCCCAAAATTCCAGAAAGTTTGCTGAGCCGATATACCGTTCGTCACTTTGGTACTCTGGATTGTGGTCGCGGCTGTCCCTTTCAATGCAGCTTTTGTACCGTTATCAATGTCCAAGGGCGAATGATGCGGTTTCGTGCGGTCGAGTCGATTATTGAGATGATTCGGAGGAACTACCGGGAGCATAAAATCCGTCACTATTTTTTTACGGATGACAACTTTTCTCGTAACAAGAATTGGGAAGCTATTTTTGATGTCTTAACTCAACTACGCGAAGAGGAAGAAATCAAATTCACTTTTATGATGCAAGTTGATACGCAGTCTTATCGTATTCCAAATTTCGTGGAGAAGGCGAGTCGAGCTGGCTGTTCTCAGGTATTTATTGGTGTTGAAAGTATTAACCAAGAAAACCTGAAAGCGGCTGGGAAAAAGCAAAACCTAATAGCTGATTTCAAAACCCTGATTGACACCTATCATAAGGCAGGAATTGTTACTCACTTGGCCTACATCATCGGTTTTCCTTTTGACAGCGAGGAGTCAGTCAAAAAGGACATGATGCGTCTACGGTCTGAGCTGGGAGCAGAACAGGCTTCATTCTTTATGCTCACCCCCCTTCCTGGTTCGGAGGATTATCGCCAACTTCTGTCCGAACACGTGGTCCTCGATGCAGATCTGAATAATTATGACTCTTTCCATGAAACTTTTCGCCACCCTCTTATGAAACCCCATGTATGGACTCGAGTCTATGAGTGGGCTTGGAAAACCTTCTACGGTCTTGAAAATTTGAAAGACATTCTGAGAAAGACACCAGCAAAAAAATACTGGGGTGTTTTCTCGAATTTTATTTGGTACAAAAATGCTGTGGAAGTTGAGGGTGGGCATCCCATGGTTCACGGTTTCTTTAGGTTGAAGGGACGGCGCGAGAGGAGGCCTACCTTTCCCCTGGAGGGACAATGGGATTACTTTAAGCGTCGAATTAAAGATGTGTGGCACACCTTAACGGGGTGGGTTAAGTTGGCACTCGAGATGGAGGAGGTTTGGCTTGCAACTCGCAGGCGAAGTCCTCTAGAAGAGCATGTTGTTTTAGAACTAACTCGCCTTCGAAAACGGGTGGTAGAGTGGCGGAGTCTCCGTCTTTCTGAACTTCAATCCCTTTACCGAACTGCGGTTTCTTCCCTCAAGGCTTCAGCAGATGGAATTGACCTTTCAAGTCTGCGCGTACCTTCTCGCATTCAATTGTGGTTTCGAAAGTGGGATGTATTTTCAGATTCGTTAACCTTCACTAGAGCTCCCCTGGAACGTTTCTGGAAGAAGGCCTGGGGCCACCTTAAACAGGGTGCTGTCTTCCAAATCGAATATCATAAACTCGCTTTCATGAGCATCAGAGAAATCGCCCTCTTCACTCGGTTTCTTCTTTCGTTCCTGAGACGCTCTGCTTCTGCCGCATAAAGTGAAACGAATCAAGATTATAACCCCTCCTGTAGCAAAGTTATTAGGTTTCAGATTAATCAAGGCAGGGAGGGGTTCGGCTGTGTGTACGATGAAAATGGGGAAACAACACGTGAACACAATCGGGACCATTCATGGCGGCGTTCTATGCGACTTATCTGATGCGGCTATGGGATACGCTTTTACAACACTCCTATCCCCCACCCAGAGCGGTGTCACTGTAGAGTTTAAGATCAATTTCTTACGTCCCGCCCTTCCTGGCGATCGTCTGCGTGCGATTGCCAAGGTCATTTCGCATGGAAAGTCTCTCGGCTATATCGAATGTGAAATCCGAAATACTGCTGGCAGTCTCATAGCTAAAGCAGCGAGTACTTGCAAAACCCGACTTAAGCGGGCCAAATAAAAGTAACTGCGTAGTGACATCTGTCACAGAACTCAGTTGATACTTGTCGTATCCTTCCAACAGAAGAAAAAAGATGTCAAAAATAGCAGCTAAAAAAGGAGGGGTAAAGAAAATGGTTGCATTACTTGAGAATGCCCATACAGATACCCTTCAGAAGATTGATCGATTACAAGACATCCTGACAAATCTTCGGTTCGAAGGAAAAGTTCGATTGGGAAAAAATTTAAAAGAAGCGGGGCGGGTCCTTGATTTCTTCGACAAGGAGTTGATGCCACATCTCAATCTCGAAGAAAAAATCCTTTTTCCATTTGTTGAGACCCATTTGCCGAAACTTGAGTCTGTCATTCATCTTCTTCAGGCTGAACATGAAGACTTCAGAAAAAATCTCGAAGGCTTTAGGTTTCTTCTACAGGAGATTCCAAAAAAAAAGTACGAATCAATCCGTGGCGAGATGACAGAAAGGCTGAGAGAACAAGGTCTCTATCTCATTTATCTTTTGAGGAATCATATCCAGGAGGAGACTGAGACTGTTTACAAAGTTGCTAACCGGGAACTTCGCCCCAGTGAGAAGTCAACACTCCAAAAAGAAATAGTATCACTCAATTCGCAAAGGAGATGATTTGAGAACGAAGGCACTCCTTTTTATTGTTCTCGTTTTCCTTTCTGTCGCCTGCTTCACTGTTTTCCAAGTCACAACGTCCGCACAAACTCAAATATCCGCTGGGGAAAAACCATCTTTGACGAAGGATCTCTTTTCAAAAGGAGAGGTTGTCTATCAAAAACAGTGCGCTATCTGTCACGGCCTTCAGGGCGCGGGAGACGGATTGGCTGCTTACCTTTTGTATCCAAAAGCAAGGGATTTCACACGCAATGAGTTTCGACTGATCTCAACAACTGAGATGATTCCAACGGATGAAGATTTATTCAAGACAGTTACCCGTGGGATGCCGGGCTCTGCAATGCCATCGTGGGAATCCTTGTCTGAAATAGACCGTTGGGGGCTCGTCTATTATGTGCGTTATCTAGCACAACTAGGAGAAGCCAAACGCCGTGGCGAGATAGACGAACAAAAATTTAAAAAAGAACTACCGTGGGACATTCAGAAAAAGTATGCCGTACGAAAGATCGATCCCGCCTCTGTAATACATGTTCCACCTGAACCCCAAGCTACGTCTGAGTCACTTGCTCGCGGAAGGGAACTTTTCGTGAAGGCCTGCGCTCCCTGCCATGGTCTTCAAGGAAAAGGGGACGGGCAACAAATTATGAGGGATAATCTTGGACTACCCCTCAGGCCTCGCGATCTCACGAGTGGGATTTTTAAAGGTGAACCAACGAGCGAAGCGCTTTACCATCGCATGACGGCCGGGTTACCGGGCTCACCGATGCCTTCTTACCAAGCCGCGTTTAACGAAGAGCAAATATGGGATCTCATTCACTATGTAAAAACGCTCCCAAAGGAAGGGGTTGAAGAGCGTGTGCGTCTTGTCCGTCGTGAAATCCCTGCTAAGAAGGTTCAGGGGGCTCTCCCCTTGGATCCTGTGGCAAAAGAGTGGCAGACGACTCAGTCAACTTATGTGGCCCTTACCCCACTCTGGTGGCGCGACAATCGTATCGAAGGAGTGGAGATCAAAGCGCTCTATAACGACAAACAGATCGCCATCCACCTAACATGGAAAGATCCGACTGAGGATAAATCAGGGACGCTTCCCCAAACCTTTTCTGATGGAGCGGCCATCGAATTCTCTTCTGAAAAGGATCCGCCCTTCTTCGGGATGGGAGACTCTAAAGGGATTGTCCATATCTGGCATTGGAAGGCCTCCTGGCAGGAAGATTTAAAACAAAGAGACGACATTGAGACACGTTACCCCAATACAGCGATAGATTGGTACGAATCGGACAAGAGTTATAAACATGGAGCACCATTCGAAACACGTGAGTCAAAAACTGAATTTCATGACCCTCAATTCGTAACCGCCTGGGGGGCTGGAAATCCTCTAGCCGACCCTACCAAGAATTCTGCTTTGGAGGAAGGTAAGGCCAAGGGACTTGGAACTTTCACGACTTACCATCCAAAGGTTTCCAGTGGCAAAGCTGAAGGGGTTTGGAAAGACGATGGATGGCAGATTGTTTTCTCTCGCGAATTGAAAGCGGACAAAATGGAAGATATCACCTTTCAGCCTGGGAATAAAGTCAGCGTAGCATTTGCGATTTGGGATGGGAGTGTCGGCGACCGCGACGGCCAAAAGAGTGTTTCGATCTGGAATGAATTGACACTCGAAGAATAGGAGGCAATCGGTTATGGTAATGACACGGCGTGAATTTTTAAAAAGGCTTGTTAGCGCCGGAGCTGGACTCTACTGGACACTGAATAGTCTCCCCCTCTGGGCATTTGAAGCGGTCCAGGAGATTGAGAATCCCCTCGCCTACTACCCTGCTCGTGACTGGGAAAAAATCTACCGAGACCAGTACCGTTATGACAGCACCTTTTCTTGGGTTTGCTCTCCCAATGATACTCATGCCTGCCGAGCAACCGCTTACGTAAGAAACGGCGTTGTTATTCGAATGGGCAATCAGTACGATTACCAAAACTATGCCGATCTTTATGGCAACAAAGCGACGCCCAATTGGAATCCACGCCAGTGCGCCAAGGGTTATACCTTTCATCGCCTTGTTTACGGCCCCTACCGACTCAAACACCCAATCATCCGAAAGGGATGGCGCGAGTGGGCAGACGCGGGTTTTCCCGATTTCACTCCTGAAAATAAGGCCAAATACAAATTCGATTCTAGGGGAACAGATATCTTTGAAAAAGTCAGTTGGGATGATGTGAATAACTACATTGCGAAGGGACTCGTTGCCATCGCCAAACGTTACAGTGGCGAAGAAGGGAAGAAAAAACTTCTGGCACAAGGTTATCCCGAAGAAATGCTCGAACCCATGGAAGGCGCTGGTACGAGAACCTTAAAATTCAGAGGTGGCATGGGCCTCTTGGGTGTCTTTGGAAAGTACGGAATGTATCGACTTGCAAATACGACGGCCCTACTTGATGCCCAGATCAGAAACGTTGGACCTGATAAGGCGCGGGCAGGCAGAATCTGGTCCAATTACACATGGCATGGCGACCAAGCACCAGGACATCCCTGGGTGCACGGCCTTCAGAACGCCGATTGTGATTTCAATGATCTCAGGTTTAGCAAACTCATCATTCAGGACGGGAAAAATTTGGTGGAGAACAAACTCACCGATTCCCACTGGTTCATCGAATGTATGGAGCGCGGAGCAAAACTTGTGACCATCGCGCCTGAATACAGCCCGCCAGCAACCAAGTCGGATTATTGGATTCCGATCCGACCCCAAACGGATGCGGCGCTTTTCTTGGGCATCACAAAACTCATGATCGATCAGAATGGGTTTGATCGTGATTTTGTTCTTAAATTCACTGATTTTCCTCTTCTTGTTCGCACAGACAATCTCAAACGCTTAAAGGCCCACGAAATTATTCCCGGCTATAAAGGCCAGCTTTCAAAAGATGGACCTAGTTACACTATCCAGGGCCTGCACGACGATCAGTATGAAAAACTAGGCGATTTTCTCGTCTGGGATGAAGCAACAAATGGTCCAGCACCGATCACAAGGGACGAAGTTGGGAATCGGATGATTCAAAAAGGAATTCGTCCTGCCCTGGAAGGAACTTTTACGGTAAAGACTGTGGACGGCAAAGACGTGGAGGTAATGACGGTCTTCTCCCTTTACAAGATCCATCTCAAGGATTACGACCTGGACACTGTCCATGAAATTACCCATGCGCCGAAAGAGTTGATCGAACGCCTTGCTAAAGACATGGCTACGATCAAACCCGTTGCGATCCACCAGGGAGAAGGAATTCATCACTATTTCCATGCGACTGAGATGAACCGTGCGGCTTATCTTCCTCTTATTCTTACCGGAAATATTGGCGAGCGCGGTGCGGGTGCGTATGGCTGGGCGGGTAACTACAAAGCAGCCCTCTTCCAAGGTTCGCCTTGGACAGGACCCGGTTTTAAAGGATGGGTTGCGGAAGATCCGTTTAATCCGAATCTCGATCCAGCGGTACACGGAAAAGAAATCAAAGTCAAGGCCTACACCAAAGACGAGGAACCTGCCTATTGGAATCATGGGGACAAACCGCTCATTGTGGACACACCCAAAGAAGGCCGCAAGGTCTTCACAGGCAAAACCCATATGCCCACTCCGACAAAGGCAATCCTCTACTCGAATGTGAACCTCATCAATAATGCAAAGTGGGTCTACGAAATGCTCAAGAATGTGAATCCCAATATTGAGATGCTGGTCTCCGTCGACATTCAGATGACGGCGTCTATCGAATATTCTGATATCGCCCTACCAGCCAATAGCTGGATTGAATCCGAAGGCTTAGAAGTAACAGCCTCCTGTTCCAACCCATTCCTGCAAATTTGGAAAGGAGGAATTCCACCCGTTTTTGACAGTCGCGACGACTTATCAATTCTAGCTGATATCGCAACAAAACTCGCCGATCTCACAGGTGACCAACGCATTCGCGACTATTGGAAATTTGCACTTGAAGGGAAGCGGGAGGTTTACATCCAACGCCTCCTTGACTCTTCCACAACGACAACGGGTTATAAGTTGACAGACATCATGGCGGGAAAATACGGGCCTCCCGGAGGAGCGCTGATGCTATTCAGGACTTATCCCCGCATCCCCTTCTGGGAACAGGTGAATGAAGACATTCCCTTTTATACCGATCACGGACGGCTACAAGCCTATACGGATGTGCCCGATGCGATTGAGTACGGGGAAAACTTTGTTGTCCACCGCGAAGGACCTGAAGCAACCCCTTACCTTCCGAATGTAATCGTCAGCGCCAACCCTTACATTCGCCCAAATGACTACGGCATTCCCCTTGATGCAGAACACTGGGATGACCGCACTGTCCGCAATGTAAAGATGCCTTGGTCGCAGGCCAAGACTACGAAAAATTTTCTCTGGGAGCGCGGCTTCAAGTTCTTCTGTTTGACACCAAAGAGCCGACATCGGGTCCACTCGCTTTGGAGCAATGTAGATTGGCATCAGATTTGGGATTCCAATTTTGGCGATCCCTACCGAATGGATAAGAGGACACCTGGAGTGGGTGAACACCAAATCCATATGAACCCGCAGGCCGCGAAGGATCTTGGGATCAACGATGGCGATTACGTCTACGTGGATGCCAATCCAGCAGACCGTCCGTACATTGGTGCGAAACCCAGCGATCCCTTTTACAAGGTGGCGCGGCTCATGCTTCGTGTGAAATACAATTCTGCTTACCCTTACAACGTAACGATGATGAAACACGGAACTTACATAGCCACCGAGAAATCGGTTAAAGCCCACGAGACAAGACCTGATGGAAGAGCCCTTTCCGAAGGAGGAATGTATCAAGCAAATTTCCGTTACGGATCCCAACAAAGTGTTACACGAAACTGGCACATGCCCATGCATCAGACAGATACCCTCTTTCATAAGGCTAAGATCTTTATGTCTTTTATCTTCGGTGGAGAAGCTGATAACCACGCTGTCAATACCGTACCTAAAGAAACTTTGGTTCGAGTGACCAAAGCCGAAGATGGTGGACTTGGTGGCAAGGGGGTTTGGGAGCCGGCGAGAACAGGTTTTACGCCGGGAAACGAAAACGACGTCATGACCAAATATTTAAAAGGCGGCTTTATCCAAGGATAACGGAGAAACGTTTATGCCAAAAGATGAAACAGATCCTGAAGACCCGATGGAAATGATTGGAATTGAGCTACCGGCTCAGAGTGAAGACGAGCTGCGCGATATGGCGCTCTGCTTTGCCGAGGAATTTGCCCGCGAGGGTTATGACGAAGAGAGATTATTTGCGATGTTTCGAAATCCATTTTATCAGGGACCTTACCTTGCATGGAAACAAAAAGGGGATGAATTTATCCGCAGTGTCATTCAAGAAGCGATGAGAATGTGGAGGCCAGAAAGGAAAAAATCATGAGTCAAGTCTACAATTGGCAACTTGGTCGGGCGATGTCCTACCCTCACCCAGAAGCACATCCTAAGTGGCAATTCGCCTTCTGTTTTAATCTCAACCGTTGCATCGGCTGTCAAACCTGTACCATGGCGTGCAAGTCGACTTGGACCTTTTCGAAGGGACAGGAATACATGTGGTGGAATAATGTCGAGACGAAGCCTTACGGGGGTTATCCCCAATCTTGGGATGTTAAAATCCTAAAACTTCTGGAAGAAGCCAACCCAGGCGGCCAAAAATGGAATAATAGTATCTATGAAGGGAAAACGATCTTTGAAGCTGCAGAAACACATATTGGATCTGAGCCCGAGCGAGTGTTAGGGTACTTACCCACGGATGAAGAGTGGCGATTTCCTAATATTTATGAGGATAGTGCTGTCAGCAAGAAAGGAAGGCCGATGGTTTTTGACAAGAAAGGCGCCTCGCTCCCTGAACATAAGACGTGGTTCTTCTATCTTGCCCGCATTTGTAATCATTGCACCTATCCCGGCTGTCTTGCCGCGTGTCCGCGTAACGCGATTTACAAACGGCCTGAGGACGGTGTCGTACTGATTGATCAAGAACGCTGCCGTGGCTACCGGAAATGTGTCGCAGCTTGTCCTTATAAAAAATCAATGTACCGACCGAGTACACGCGTCACTGAAAAATGTATCGCGTGTTATCCCCGCCTCGAAGGTAAAGATCCACAAAGCGAGGGACGTCCGATGGAAACCAGGTGCATGACTTCTTGCATCGGACAGATCAGGTTACAGGGGCTTGTAAAGATCGCAAAAGACGGAAGTTGGGTCGAAGATCGGTATAATCCTCTTTATTACCTCGCAAAGGTAGCGAAAGTGGCGCTTCCCCTTTATCCCCAGTTTGGGACAGAACCGAATGGCTACTACATTCCGCCCAGGTGGGTGCCTAGAAATTATCTGAAGCAAATGTTTGGTCCTGGCGTGGACCATGCGCTCGACACATACATGGTTCCTGATCGTGAGCTCCTCGCCGTCCTACAGCTTTACAGGCGAGCAAAGGAAATCATCTATCGTTACGAGATCAAGGAAGGACCAAAGGTCTTTGAAACAGAAATTCACGGTAAACCTTTCACCATGTATAACGACACCATCATTGCGTATGACAAAGCGGAGCGAGAAATTTTCCGTACACAAGTTGAGGAGCCTTTTTATGTACGGCCAAATATTCACCAGAATTCGATTTAAATGAGGAGGCACAATGCCAGAAATTAAAGAAATCCATAAGACTGCGGAACTCTTAGCACGAAGCACGCTTTACAGAGCCCTGGCATTTCTCTTTCGCCATCCTGGTAAAGAGCACCTCGAACTCCTCTGGAAAAAATCCTTTCGAGAGTGGCTAGACGCTGTGCAAATACTGGACACCAGCAAAGAGGGCTTTTTAATTAAAGCGTCTGAGGCTCTTAACAAAGAGCTTGAGAAAATCTCCCTTCAAGAGTGGACTCGTGAACACGAACGGATCTTTGGACACGCAGCTTACGGCTCTACGCCCCCCTATGAGTTGGAGTACGGAGAAGAACACAGCCACAGACAACCTCATGAGCTTGGAGATATTGCGGCCTTTTACCAAGCATTCGGACTCAAGATTGCTCACACAGTCCACGAGCGGGTGGATCATGTTGCTGTTGAGTGTGATTTTCTCCATTTCCTAACATTCAAGGAAGCTTACGCGCTCGAACATGATGGTGAGGAAAAGGCCGAGATATGCCGAGATGCCAGCACACGCTTCCTTGCAGATCACTTAAGCCGCTGGCTTCCTGTATTTACACTGAGGGTTGCAAAACAGACTCGAGCAAGCCTACATCGAGCCATTGCTGACTTTGCCCTTGCGTTTATTCTTGAAGAATGCAGGGCGTTAGGCATCAAGCCGGGCCCGCAAGATCTCCCGCTTCGCGCTCTTGAAAAACAGGAAGAGACCTCCTGTACCGCCTGTCCTTTAAAGGAAACCGATGGAAACTATTCACCTTCGATTTGATAACGCCTTCGTGGAAGAAGTCGTCTTCTTGGAAATGAGACGAGAAGAGGAAGGAAATTGCCTCCTCGCAAAATCTTTCTATGATCAACGCGACAAGATTTATGAGGAGACGAAGACTGAGGAGGAGCGCGATGAGCGATTCAGGTCGTTCTACACGGAATGGTTCCAAAAGCTTGGGCTGAGTAGCATTTTTAAAGAAATCATACTCCAGTTTCCTCTTATTCTTCAGACGAAGCCCCTTATTTTTGTCAAACGAGCCTGGACAAAGAAGGATGAAGAGACAGAACTTTATGACGAAGAAGGAAAAAAAACGGTCCTTATTCGCCTTCAGGCGATCCGTATAAATGATAGGTCTTGGCTACAGGCGTATCTCAGAAGCGAATTTATGCGTACATCCGATATGCTCGACCCCGTTTTTCAATATTCACCTAGACTTGATTTGGGCGGAGAATCGGAACTTGAGAATGAGCTTGTTCGGGAACGCTTCCATGTCCTTTGGAACCTTTACATCGATGCCCGAATGAGAAGGAGAGGCTGGAAAACAGTTTTTCCCACAGAAACGAGGGGGCATGGGTTTGAAAAAGCTCGGGATCAGTTTACTCAATACGAGCTTCTTCAGCTTGCCAGAGACGAGCGAAATGCACCGATTCTCTCATAGTGACAATGGTCACTGACATGAAAAAGAAGCTGCTGTATTTTTAACTAGAAATGGAGGCTTAAGATGAATCTTTTGACACTTCCCCTTCTCTTCTCCATGCCAGGTCCGATGGAGCTTGTGTTAATTCTCCTGGTGGTCCTCCTCCTCTTTGGAGCCAAGAGGCTTCCTGAAATCGCAAGAGGAATTGGAGAATCTATTAAGGAGTTCAAGAAATCCATCTCTGGAATTGACAAAGATGTGAGTGGAAAAAAAGAATAGAAACTGTAACAAAGCCAAGATCGCTTGAGTATCCGCTCTTTCTGGATTAATTGGATCTCCGAGCTGGACCGCTAAATCCCAGGAAAACATAGACCTGGGACATGCAGTACTAGCCGTTTCGGGCGCCTCTAGGAAACGAAAGCGCCTCCTCGAGTCTCAGCAGAGACCCGCCTCAGAAGAGGTTGGATTTGGAAAGGAGAAGAAGTTACCAAAGCCAGTCTCAACTCTCAATTTGAGGCTGGCTTTTTTGTTTAATTCGGCCATGCTGTTTGGCGGATATAAGGGAGCAAAACAATGCTTATAGATAGCTTCGGACGTATTATCAATTATCTCAGAATTTCAGTGACGGATCGTTGTAACTTAAGGTGCCTCTATTGCGTACCCTTGGGCGGATTTCCCTCAGCTGATCGCCCAGAAATCCTTTCCTACGAAGAAATCCTTCTGCTCGTTGAATGTTTCGTAGAACTAGGTGTAGATAAGATCCGCCTAACGGGAGGAGAACCTCTTATCCGCAAGGATCTTTCAATCCTCGTCCGAGGTCTTAAGAACCTCCACGAAATAAAAGATATTTCTCTCTCAACCAATGGCGTCCATCTGGCAGAACAGGCTGAAGAGCTGTTTCATGCTGGCCTGAAGAGAATCAATGTCAGCCTTGACACCTTTGATCCCGATAAGTTCCTCCGGATAACAGGCCTTAAACCCCATGCAAAAGTCTTGGAAGGTATAGAGGCCGCGATTCGCGTCGGTTTCTATCCTATCAAGATTAACGTTGTCGTTCTCAAAGGAATCAATGATGATGAAATCGCAAGTTTTGTAGCATTTGCTATGTTCCATCCCGTTGAGATTCGTTTTATTGAACTGATGCCAACGAGAAACTGCTTCCTTGTTGGAAATGACCGCTTTGTTTCAAACGACATCATCAAAGATGAGGTAGGTCAACTTGCAGAGTTGATTCCAGAACCGATCCTTCCTGGAGATGTGGCACGAGGTTATCGCCTAGGAGGTGGGCTTGGTAAGATCGGTTTTATCAGTTCGCTCACTCACTCATTTTGTTCTGAATGTAACCGAATCCGACTCCGTTCAGATGGAATCCTTAAACTTTGCCTCCATGGAGACGAAACTTTTGATTTAAGAACGCCCCTCCGCAGAGGAGCGACCAAAGACGAGTTAATTTCTCTAATCCAGGAAGCAGTAATGTCAAAACCTAAGGGACATGATTTTAAGGGCTCGGATGAAGACGAGCCTGTCACCTACATGTGCCAGATAGGAGGTTGAAAATGACAACTGAGGGCCGTATTGTCGCGATCTCCATCAGTCGCCACCGAAGAATTAAAAAGACGAATGTGCCTAACGCGAGGCTTATTGAGAACTTCGGTATCGAAGGAGATGCGCACGCAGGCCCTTGGACGAGGCAGGTAAGTCTGATGAGTTTAACAAGTATTGAGAAGATGAAGGCCCTTGGTTTAAGAGTTGGACCAGGAGATTTTGCGGAGAATATCACCACAGACGGACTCGATCTCCTTGAGCTCCCTGTGGGTACGAAACTTCTTCTAGGTGGCAAGACGGCTGTGGAAATTACTCAGATCGGTAAAGTATGCCACACGCCATGTGCGATCTATTATCAAGTAGGAACATGTATTTTCCCAACGGAAGGAATTTTTGCTCGAGTGCTTCGAGGAGGAGAGATTAAGGTTGGGGATCCAATCAGAGTTCTAGAACCAGAATTGGCTGTGGCGCAAGAAGTCGATCCGGGAAAGGAAAACCAGCGAACATGATTTCTGTCGAAGAAGCACAAAAAATCATTCTGGAGAATACGAAACCCAGTTCGCCGAAAAGAATTCCTCTCATGGATTCTTTGGGGCTTATTCTGGCTGAAGACGTCTACGCCAATACTGATCTCCCACCTTTCACCAGTTCAGCGATGGATGGTTTTGCCATTCGATCAACGGATACAAAGATTGCCTCTTCTTCGTCTCCTTTGAGCCTCAAATTAATTGAGGACCTCCCAGCTGGAACCATTCCCAAGAAAGTCTTGATTCCAGGCACCTGTACACGAATCATGACCGGAGCCCTTCTTCCCAAAGGGGCCGATGCGGTCGTCATGGCTGAAGAAACAGAGGTGGAAGGCAGAGAAGTCAGGATGAGAAGACCGGTTGCTTTTGCTGAGAACATCCGCCTTCAGGGGGAAGATGTGAAGAAAGGAAAACTCGTTCTTTCAAAAGGGACGGTGGTTACTCCGCAGGCGATTGGTCTTTTGGCCGCTCTTGGTTTTGACCGCGTCTGTGCATTTCCCAAGGCGAGAGTGGCTATTCTTTCCACAGGCGACGAACTCATTCCTATTTCCAGGAGACTCTCACGAGGGAAAATCCGAGACTCGAACTCCTATACCTTGGAAGCTCTCTTAAAAAAGGAGAATGCCGAGGTCATTCGACTAGGTATTGCAAAAGACAGTCTCGACAGTCTTCGTGGAAAAATCAAAAAAGGTCTCCGTTCTGATCTTTTCCTGGTCGCAGGAGGCGTTTCTGTTGGTACTCACGATCTCGTGAAAACCATTTTTCGCGAAATGGGTGTAAAGGAGCTCTTTTGGAAAGTGAGGATCAAACCCGGAAAACCGATCTTTTTCGGAAAAAAAGGCGGAACTCTCGTCTTTGGCCTGCCAGGGAACCCTGCCTCTAGTTTTGTCTCCTTTGAGATATTTGTGCGTCTGGTCCTCCGAAAAAAGATGGGCGAAAGCAACCCTCTTTCCCCTTTTCAAAAGGCGGTTCTCACACAGGATCTCTCTCACCAAGAAGGAAGAGTTGATTTCATTAGGGCCATCGCAGAAAAAGACAATGGCGCCCTGGAAGTTCGTTCAAGCGGCGTGCAAGGATCCCATTGCTTGAGTTCTCTTGCTCGATGTAATGCGCTCATTCGTTTGGATGAAGGCGTCTCAAGAGTCCCGAAGGGAAAAGAAGTTGAGGTACTCTTTCTATGAAAGCTACCCATTTTGATCAAAAAGGTCGTGTGAAGATGGTAGATGTAGGTCTTAAAAAGATCACCGAGCGCGTTGCGATTGCTCGTGGCGAAATAAGGATGTCGCCTGCTGCCTTCAAGGTCCTCCAAGAGAACCGCGTGGAAAAAGGAGAAGCTCTTGCTGTAGCTAAAACTGCGGGTATTGTCGCAGCCAAACGCACAGCTGAGCTCATTCCACTCTGTCACTCTCTCCCGATTGATTCGATTGATGTACGAATTCAATTCTTAAAAGACGGCCGGACGGTCCAGATTGAGTCACAGGTCAAGACACAGGCAAAGACAGGGGTTGAAATGGAGGCGCTTACAGGTGTGGTTGTGGCTTCTTTAACTCTTTATGATATGTGCAAGGCTTTGGATAAGGGGATTGTGATTCAGAATATCCATCTGATTAAGAAAACAGGTGGCAAAAGCGGAACTTACACTTGGGGTGGAAAGGGATCTTAAAATGAGAGTTGGCATAGTCACAGTGAGTGACCGTTCATCACAAGGCTTGAGAGAAGATACGAGTGGGAAGTTGTTGAACGATTTGATCAAAACAATTCCTGCCGATGTCGTTGGATACCGCACCATTCCCGATGAGAAAAACCAAATTCAAGCCACACTCATTTCCTTTGTTGACGACCTTCGCTGCGATGTTGTGTTGACCACAGGAGGAACAGGGATGGGGCCGAGGGATGTCACACCTGAGGCAACCTCTGAAGTTATAGAAAAAGAGATTCCTGGAATCAGCGAATCCCTTCGGCGAGAAGGATTCAAACAGACGCCTCTTGCTATTCTTTCTAGAGGGATGGCGGGTGTCCGAAAAGGGTGTTTGATCGTGAATCTCCCAGGAAGTCCTCAAGCAGTGAAGGAAGCCTTTGAAATCCTCAAACCCATCCTAACTCATACGGTAGAACTGATTCAAGGAAGGGTGACAGATTGTCAGAAGGTGAGGGAATAAAAATGGAGTGGATCTTTATAAACGCCACCCCCATCCTCGCACTCACATTCTTAGTCGCCCTTATTTATTCGTCGGTAGGACATGGAGGGGCTTCGGGGTATCTGGCTATCCTTTACTTCCTTTCGGTTCCCTACGAAGAAATGGCGATGAGTGCCCTTTGGCTTAACATTCTTGTGGCGGGACTTGCGTTTTGGAATTATGCAAAGGCTGGCTACTTCTCAGGGCGACTGACCTGGCCTTTTCTCGTAACATCGATTCCTGCGGCCTTTGTTGGAGGCCTTCTTAAAGTTTCACCTCAACTCTATTCTTTTCTTTTGATCGCAGTCTTTCTTTACGCTGCATTTCGCCTCTGGATGATTTCGGGAGGAGAGGAACCGATTATGTTCGAGAATTCTCCCTCTCTGAAGATCGCTTTTCCTTTGGGAACCGGGGTTGGGATTCTTTCCGGAATTGTGGGTGTGGGGGGAGGAATCTTCCTGAGCCCCATCATTCTTCTCTTCCATTGGGCAGGGGCCAAACAGACAGCAGCAACTTCAGCTCTTTTTATTCTTCTGAATTCCGCAGCTGGACTTGTCGGAAGGCACTTGAGGGGAAGTTTTGAGTGGCATTTTTCTCCCTCGCTCACGGCCATGGTCGTGGCTGCTTTTATTGGAGGATTGCTTGGATCTCGATTAGGAGCCTATCATTTTTCAAGCCGATGGTTGAGGCGAGCCCTCGCGTTTGTTCTTTTGATTGCAGCGTTGAAGAAAACGGGTTGTCTTTATCGATTTTATTTTTAGGCTCAGAAGGAGACTTGATGAGATGAATGAAAATGGGAAAGTTCACCCGCTGGCCATTGGGATCGTCGGCGTGCACAATAGCGGGAAGACAACGTTGATTGAAAAGCTGATTCCACTTTTGAAGAGCAAAGGTTATAGAGTGGGGACCATCAAACACACCTGTCATGATGATTTCAAAATTGATGAGGTGGGTACAGATACTTTTCGCCATCGTGAGGCGGGTGCAGACATGATCGCCATCTCATCTTCTAGAAAAACAGTGTTCATTAAGACGCATGATTACGAACTCAGCTTGAGTGACTTAATTCGGTCTTTCGACTCGAAAGACCTCGTTCTAGTTGAAGGCTACCAGAGATCGAATTTACCCAAAATCGCAGTACTTTCCCCCCACCTTAATCCTCCCCCCACTTTGTGGGGGGAGGAAAAGGAGGGGGGTGTAGGTTCCAATGTCTTTGCCATTTATTCCGAAACCCCTGCGAAGTCAAACACACCGGCCTTTTCAAGTGCTAAGATCGATGATCTTGTGGAACTCATTGAAAAGGAGATAGCCAAGCAAAAATGCACGAGAGAATACACGATTTAACCGCTATCATCCTAGCGGGTGGTAAGAGCCTGCGCATGGGGAGGGATAAGTCCTTTCTTAATTGGAACGGAAAATCCTTGATTGAACATATGGTAGAAAATTTGAAAAAAATCGCCGATGACGTGATCATCGTTGCCAAGAATCGGGAGCGTTTTCTTTTCCTTGATATCCCGATCTACGAAGACCTTTCGCCTCTCTCCTCTCCGCTTGTTGGAATGTACACTGGACTTTCCCACACCAAAACTGAATTCAATTTCATGGTTGCTTGTGATATGCCCTTTGTAAGAAGCGAGGTGGTAAGACGGCTTTTCGATTCGTTAGCCGACTATGATGCTGTCCTCCCGGAATCTCTCTCCGGGCTCGAACCACTCCACGGAATCTACCGCAAGGGATGCCGCAGGGTTTTTAAGGTTCATATCCAATGCAATTCTCTAAGAATCCAGGACGCCTTAAAAGATTTAAAAGTCCTGACCATTCCTCGTGGAGAATGGTCTGACGAAGAGTTTGCTTCATTCTCAAACCTCAACACACCCTATGAATACCAAAAGGCCCAACCATTCCAACGAGATCCTTGCTTGTTTTAGGAGCAGTCGAAGAGTTAAAATCCTTCCATGAATGAGAAAATAGTAAGTTTGAGATGGGCTATCATCTTATCGAGCTGCCTATCCGTCCTGAAGGCAGCGGCCGGCCTTTTCTCTGCGTCGACTGCTCTTCTGGCTTCGGCGCTTGATTCTCTAATGGATGTTGGGATTTCATCTGTGAATTATCTGGCAGTTCAAAAGGGGGCAAAGCCGCCAGATGAAGACCATGCCTACGGACATGAAAAAATAGAGAGTCTCGCCTCTTACACCCAAGGGATTATCATCATCCTCTTTGCAGCCCTCCTCTTCATAGAAAGCATCCGCCGAAGTGTCGCGGGTGCCTCTGTTCTCCACTCCAACATTGCCATCGGCACAGTCATCGTAGCTACCTTTATTAACTTGATCCTGACCCAAATACTCGGTCGGGCAGAGAAGAAGACAGGATCCCTCATCCTCAAGGCTGAAAACGCCCACTATTCTATGGACATTCTCTCCTACCTAGCTATTTTCCTTGCGCTCCTTCTAGTTCGCATCACAAAATGGTCCGGTTGGGACATCGTGGGGGGAATTCTCGTTGCAGGATATGTGGCCTTCCTTGCCGCACAGATCCTCATTCAAGCGGGAAATGAACTGGTTGATCGCTCTCTACCAAAAAGGTTTCTTGACGAACTCGATCTCCTCATAAAAAATCATGACCCACGTATACTCGGTTATCACGAAATGAGGACTCGGAAGGTTGGAACAAAAACATTTATTGATTTTCACTTAGTGATGAAGCCGAAACAAAGCTTTGAGAATGCCCATGCCGTTGCAGAGTCTTTGATTGAAAAAATAAGATTCAAATTTCAAAACGTAGACGTTACAATTCACGAGGATCCAGAGGGAGGCATTTAAGAAACCGAGGCTAAGGAATGGGAAGGGAGGCGTAACCATGGTGAATCAGGAGCACGGTGAAGAAAGGTCGAGCAAGACTACCATTATCAGTGTGTTGGTGGTGATGGCCGCGATTGGGGCTGCTATTGTTCTCATCAGCTCTCCAACGAATCGATTACTGGGTGAAAGTCTTTACAGCATCCGAAGTGCCTTTCATGGTCTCTTCGCAGGGATTCTCATGGTGACGATGACCATTGGGCTTTATCAAGCGTTTCGAATGTGGATGGGTCCTGCGCTCAATATTCGAGAACTTGAGATTGGAAGTATCGTTAATGCCGTTACCTGTTTTGTCACGATCGTGCTGGGAAACTGGCTTTACATCCCCTATCGTGCTGCGACGGGTCCGAGAGCGCATTTTCTCCAAACAGCACCCGAAGTTCACAAAATCTTCTTCGAATTTAAGGAGTTTACCGCTCTCTTAACACTCCCCTTAGTGGTCGCGGCAACGTACCTCATCTGTCGATACGGCACACGACTAAGTTTCAGCAAGCCCCTAAGGGAGATGACAGCACTTCTTCTCATGCTCGCTTTTTTTTATTTTGTCATTGCCTTTGGATTAGGTGCCGCTGTCACCAAACTTAAAGCCGTTTAAAGAGGTAACCTCAAAATGACTAAGAGAACAAATTTGGAAAAAAATGGCGCGGCTCAAGCTGCGTTTCTTGGCTGTATGCTCGGCTGCCTAACGTTAGCATTAGTGAATCTTGGAACTGAAGTGTCTGAGGCTTTCAAAAACACAGTCCACTACATAGGTAAACTCTCGATGCCAGGCGCTGAGGGAATCGGACCTTATTCAGGAAAGGAAACCCTCTCACTCGGAGTCTGGCTTGGAAGTTGGTTTACTCTTCATCGCATACTGCGGACCGGAGAGTGGAACAGCCGATTGGTGTACGTTGTCTTTTTGGTTGGAATGGCCATTGCAACAACACTTCTTTGGCCCCCTGTGATTCACTGGACAGCACATTTATTGACCGGATCCTGAAGCTACAAAGGGAGACTCAAATGAAAAAGCCAAAACCACTTAGCTTTTGTATCAAGGGAATTATGATTGCTTTTTTTGCTGTGGGGCCTCTTATGCCAAATACCTATGCTCAGGCATTATCGGGAGAAATCGAATCCCTCAAAAAGATCGTGATCGAACTTCAGCAACAGATCAGCATCCAAGGTGAAGAAATCGCGTCGCTGAAAAATAAATTTGAGGAAAAAGCTGGGCCGAAGACAGTTTTTCTACCGCCAAAGGGGGATCCTGCATTCAAGGAACACGTTCAAGATGTTGTTCGAGAAATTCTTCTCAGCGAGAAGGAGCTCACGCCTGAAGAAAAACGAATGGTCACTCTTTATGACGACGGCTTTTGGCTCAAGGGAAAAGATGACACCATTCGAATTGGCGGGTGGTCCCAAGCCGACCTCAATATCTACGAAAAAGGAAACCCTGGAAATACCCGCTTCCGAAATCGCAGAACCAGACTTGATTTCCGGGGCGTCCTGGAAGAAACCTTCGGATACCAAATTCAACTGGACTTCTCAGGAGGGGGTGCGGGCCTTCAAGAGGCATGGCTCGAGTACAAACAGTTACCTGCAGCACGGCTTAGGGTTGGGCAGTTTAAAGTTCCCTTCAGTCTCGAGGCTATGCACTCTTCGCGCTGGATTGATTTCGTTGAACCGCCGATCGGTGTGTCCAATCTACAGCCAGCTGAAGATTTGGGAGCGATGATCTACGGCACTCCCTGGGAGGGTCGGATTGATTATGCCTTCGGGGTCTTTAACGGCCGGCGCCGCCTTTCAGAGGACAATAACGACGCCTTTGATCTGGCAGGGCGCCTTGTCCTCGCTCCCTTTCGAAAAAGTTCAAACGATCTTCTCAAAGATCTCTACTTTGGAGGATCCGTCACCACGGGAAGTTCTCAAGAGACCCTCGGCGGAACCTCCTTCACCACTGCAGGGGGAACCTCATTTTTCACATACAGCACAGGGGCTCGACATCCCGATAACCGAACCCGTTTAGGGGGTGAGTTCCAGTGGATCTACGGTCCTGGTGATATCAAAGTGGAGTACATTTCTGGTTCCTTTAGTGATGTGGACCTTGGCGACCGGAAGACCGATGTCAACATAAACTCCTGGTACGCTTCTGCAACCTACGTGCTAACAGGTGAAAGAAAGCAAAGAAATAAGCCCATCAATCCTAAAAATGATTTTAATCCTTCCAAAGGAGTCTGGGGGGCTTGGGAGCTTGGAGCTCGTTACGAAGAGTTTCTCATAAATGGCTCTCCCTTAGCCCAAGGTTTTGCAACAGGAACTGACCGTGTGGATGCTCTTTCATTTGGCATTAACTGGTGGCCGAATATCCATACGCGGTTCATGCTTGATTATGTCGTCAACCTTTTTGAAGACGACATAGCATCCGGCGGCGAAACGATGGATAAGGAAAATCTAATCCTCTTAAGGACACAATACGATATTTAATAATCCTAACCTGATCAATACGCAACCTGCACGGCGCCGATCACCTGGTTGTCGTTGAGATCGTCTTGACCCTGCCGAAGCACATAATTCAACTGAAACTTCGCATGGTAATCGTCAAGAAAATAATTCAGGCCTAACGTGAAATCATTGGCGCGATCGTCCGGAGCCCTTTCGTTTTGCTCGAAGCTGTCAACTTTTAAAATTCCTTGAAGCTTTTTTGGAATCAAATAATAACCTGCCTGCCCGTACCAGCCCCAAATCGGGCTTGCCGCGGTTTGGCCAAACGCAGCTTCCCCTTTGAGAGAATACCGATCGTATTCCCATCTTGCCTCGTATCCGAACCGCCGCTTCTCGGTGAATACTGTTGAATCGTTCGAATCACGATAATATTGACTCATCCCAAGCTCGAGATCCTTAAGGACTTCATTCTCTAAGCCTTTAAAGCGAAATGGTCTAAGCACCACACGCCAGGCGTAATCCTTCTTGTCATTCACATCGAGCCGATTCTGCTCCTCGCCATTAAAGATTCCACCCTGGTACATGATAAAATCCCAGTCTCCTGTAAGCATCGCTCCAATATCTCGGTGATCTCCGAAGGTTCTGGAGATGAAGGCGCGCTCTATCGTATCGAGTTTTGCTGAGGAACGAAGACCTTCTTCCGATACCGGAATTTTGAACTGTCCAATGTCGATTTTGTGTTTTGGAATATATCCGAAAGTAAAGTAAGCATCCTGAAGGATACTCCTTCGCGTATTGTCCTCGCGAACCTGAACGGGGTCGATCATCACAGTCCATTTGAGATCTTTCGTGATCTCGCCGGCAAATTTGAGTTCGGTGCGCCGGACCCTTGCCATATCATCCTGTTCACGGGCATAGGTGTACCATCCCTGCAAGAGACCCCCCATGGTTAGTTTCTCCGCGCCCACATTGACCTTCCTGTCAAGTTCCTCTTTTGTGGGAAGATAAACAGTCTCTGTCGGTTTCCCTTCTCCGATCGCTGACTGTAAGGCCTTGATCTGTGACGCCTGGTTCTCGATAAATGCCTGTTGATGGGAAATTACCTCATTAAGCTTTTCGATTTTTCCCTCCATCGCAGTCATTCGAGCGTTGACCTCCGGAGGAAGTTCAACGGCATTGGCAGAGGCATAAGTTTGAAATAAAGAGAACAGACACACTAAAAATATTTTTCTATTCATTACAAAGTCCTCCTTTTAAAAGGCCTTGACGAATTTTGACTCAGAAGCGCATTCGAATTTTAGAAAGTTGCCTAAGCTTTTCGCCACCCTTTGGTAAAAGACAGATCGATCCTGTTTTTCAAGATTGTTTAAAAAATTGAAGGCCCATCGTCCGAGATGGTTTTTGAGAAAGTTTCTGGCGGCTTCTCTCTTTCCCTTCTCATACAACCGCCCTACAAATTCCAGCTCGCAAGCGATATGATCTGGAAGATCGTGAAAGTTAGGGTCAAGCTCAAAACCACCTTCTTGGTAGATCTTCCCAACCGCCCGTGCTGAAGATCCATAGATAAAGCCCTTCATTCCGGTGGGCATGCATAGCGGCTGAAAATACGGAGAATCTGCAGTTGAAGCATCAATCGTGAGCGCATCACAGTAAAACGATTCGTAAGGAGGGATGGAGTACTCTCCAGGAGCTACGAAGAGCGAGGTGTACTCGACCACGATCTCTTCTACCTTGTCTGCCAAATCAGTTGCTTCAAAGAACGACTCAATTTTATTAAGAAGCGACGGATCTGGCGCCTCGCGGAAGAGGCGAGAAAACAAAAAATAGACTCCAGATTTCCCCTCAAACTCTGTAGACACGGACGCAGATCTCCTTGTTTAAGGACTGTCCGGATAGCGGGCAGGCAATGGTCTTCGCAAGAAACCCGGTGTGGGCCCCGCGGCCCTTGGCGATCTTTCCCATCGCCCAGTGACCCCAGCCATGCTGAGTGCCAACAACTTCAGGATGAATTCCTTCGGTCAGTTCGGCTTTGGCTTTCACCTTACCATAGGGTGACTCGGCCCAAACCCAATCGCCATTTCGAATCCCAAGCTTTGCGGCCGTCTTCGTGTTGATTCGTAGTCCATCCGTCACTTTGAGTTCTGCCAAAAAGGCATTATTCTGTGTTCGTGAGTGAGTTTGTGACGCTTCCTTCCAGTTGATTAAGAACAAGGGGTATTCGGTTGAGGGCTGCCACTTCCGCGGTTCATAAACAGGCAACGGTTGTAGGGGATTGCCCTCGGCATCTTTCTTGTCAACATGCTTGGCGGCATAAAGCTCGAGCTTACCAGAAGGTGTAAAAAACCCACGAACTGCTGTGCCGTCTGGCTTAAGCATACCGATTTGTTTGTCCTTGGAACCGTCTTCCTTTTTTGAAAAGATGAGATTCCCCTCTGTGATTGCGTCGGCCAGCTTTTCTTCAGGAATCACGTCAAGATGCTTGTTGTACCGTGTCCCTTTTGTGCTTACCCACGTGGCGCCTGGCAGTGCCTTGAGTTCTTCGAGCGTGATCTTCGGTTCACCTTCTTTAAGCTCCTTGCTTAAGAATTCTTCGTACCACTTTGTTTTGTCCTCAATCCTTTGGCCAGACATTCGTCCAGTCCAGAAGATGTCGTTTCCATTGCCTTCTTTCAGGCCGAGACGCCGCCCGAGTTCACAAACAAATTCATATTCCGTTGGTTGGCCAAAGAGAGGCTTCACCACCGGCTGGCGGAGCCCCACAACCGGCCACGTGACCCAATGTGTATTCAAGTCGTATCGTTCCAAGTAAGTCGTCCCCGGAATCACAATATCCGCAAACTCAGCCGTCTCGCTCATCATTGTGTCCACGACTACGATAAACTCCAATTTCTTAAGCGCTTCTTCGACTGTTTTTGTCCCCACAACCTCCATCAAAAGATTTTGAAAAATCACCATTGCCATCTTGGGCTGATAAGGCCCCTCACCTTTTGCGAGGCGATTCATCATCTCAGGATATACGCCTGACTTATGAAAGTAAGGAAATCGTTCCTTGCCCTCGTCAAATCGAGGATACGAAATCTTTGGAGCATCGACCTCAACATGCTTGTTTCCTTTTTTCTCAGGCGAAAGCAATGTGCCTGGCTTTTCAATATTGCCTGTCAAAGCAGCTAACGCGCCAATCGCCCAGCCTGCATAAACCCCATTCGTATGATGAGCACCTGACCAAACGTCGACAAGCGCAGGTTTTGTTGTTGCAAATTCTCTGGCAAGGCGTTCGATCCGCTCGGCGGGTATGGTCGTGATTTCTTCTGCCCAAGCCGGTGTTTTGTCGCTCACATACTTCTTAAACTCTTCAAACCCAGCCGTCCATTCATCAATAAAAGGTTGATCTTGCAAGCCATCGCGGAGAATCACATGAGCCATCGCAAGCGCAAGCGCTCCATCAGTGCCCGGACGAATGGGTACCCACTCGTGCGCCTTTGATGCCGTATAAGAGAAGTTCGGATCCACAATCACAAGCCGCGCTCCTCGTTCAATCCCGCGCGTGATGATCCGCGGCAGGTGCGAGAACTTCGTAGCAGAAAGAGGATTCCAGCCAAAAATCAGCATGTATTTGGAATTAATGGCGTCGATCAGAGGCCTTTCATCTCCCATGAGGATCTTGAACGAAGCCTTACGTCCCGCATCACAATTGGAGGAATGCATCGAATAATTGGGACTTCCAAAGAGCTTACAAAAGTCGTCCTGAATATGGGTAAAACAGTGATCCTCGGAAAACCAAAGGAGCTTGTGGGCCTCTCCCGCATCGCGAAGGGCTTTAAGTCTTGCGGTGATCTCCCCATAGGCTTCTTCCCATGAAATCGCTTTCCAGCGTGGGTCAACTCCAATTCCCTTCTCGGGATTTGTTCTCCGAAGCGGCTGCTTGACACGATCAGGATCATAGAGGGCCATGATCCCGGCATTTCCCTTAGGACATATGACAGCGCCTTCCTTCTGGATATTGGCAAAAAAGTCATCCGAAATATTGGTAAAGCCGATGGGATTGTGGTTGTTGGGCTTAATCCTGGCAAGCCGCCCATCCACAACTTGACACATAATCCCTGTGGTTCCTCCACACATGTGGCAGCAGGATGGAATCCACTTGCCATTCTCAGAAGGGCCTTCGGTTGGGATTGGTTTTCCCGCAAGCGCCTTGGCCGTCTTTACCAGAATTCCATTGCCCAAAATGCCCGCCCCGCTAATCCCTGCAATCTTCAGAAATTCACGACGCGTTACTTCCGGCATTTTCATTTCACCCTTTCGTGACCAATCAAATGAAACCTCGTGAGAGCCAGCCTAAAGAAAAGGATTCCCAAGGCGATGACAAACATTAAAACGAGCCACTCATGAAGGCTTGGTACGTAAAATGTCGTTAAACGAGGATGTCGAATCGCCTCTTCGATCCCCGGGAGAATCGGCACCGCAAGACCAGGGATCACCACGTTTAACCTTACACTCATAAAGAGGGTAGCTACCAGAGCACCAGCAAGACCTGCCACTTTTGGTTTGTCAGGCCAACGCGCAAGAAGCAAAATGGGAAGGAGACTTCCCAAAAGCAGATGGGTGATCCAGAACACCCACCAAAAAGGGCCGAAAAGTATGAGCTTGAGACTTGCGACATGTTCCACAAGACCTCCCCACCATGGGACAGAAATTTCTGCCCACTCCAATAAAAGATCGAACGATAAGAGTCCCAAGGTAATTCGCGATAAAACTCTCACGAGATCACGATGATGCTCGTCATCCTCAGACCGCGCCCAACCGACAATGGCAAGAAGAAGCGCTCCTCCAGAAGTCAATGCCCCCGTGAGGAACAAGATCGGAAAAAGCGAAGAGTGCCAATAAACCCGAGCCCCAACCACCGCAAAAAGGGCTCCTACTCCTCCATGAAAGGCAATCGCAAGAGGCACACCCAATGCCCCTAATCTTTTTAACCAAACGTCGCGCCTCACGGTGGCTCGCCTGAAAGCAAGGAAAACCTCGAACAGGAGAAGTAAAAAATACGCTGTATAGAGCCAGATCATCCAAGCCATCATGGAACGAAAATTAGGCCGTGCAAAAACAAACCAGAACCGCTCCATGTGCCCAATATCAAACCAGATGGCAAGAAGCGCCATGAAAAGCGTGATCACTGAAACCACAAGGGCAAGGCGCCCCACCGGCTCAAGGATCTTTACTTTAAAAACGTAAACCAGCGATGAAAGGAGAAACGCCCCCGCTGAAAGACCAACAAAGTAAATATAGGCGGCCACCCAAAGCCCCCAGGGGATATAAGAGCCGTAATTGGCAAGGAGGTGCCCTTGGGTGAGGCGTTGCCAAACACCGAAGGTCCCGCAAAGAGCTACGATCACCCAAATCGTCCAGAAAATTTTTCCTCTGGTTCGCATCGTCGCACCCCTTACAAAACGTAATAAACCGATGGCTCTGTCCCGAGCTCCTCTTTAAGACGGAGCCATTTCCGTTCAACCAGCGATTGTTTTAAGTTACAGTCCTTGTGAGCAATGCAGTTTCCTTCTGCATTCGGAGCTAGATCCCCAAAATGGATTGCCTTGGCCATACAGGTCTCGGCACAGGCGGGAGGCCTCATATAATGGCCATTTGCATCTTGCAGGTGAAGGCAGAAGGTGCACTTTCTGACGTTTCCGACGGGACTTTTTCCCTCATGGCGCAAACCATATTCTCCTTGAAATTCCGGCGAGGGGATCTTGCCGTATTCGGTTTCATGAGCCGGGTAGTTCTCGCCAAAATCAAAATAGCGGGCCCCATAGGGGCAGGCGGTGATGCAGTAACGGCAACCGATACATTTGTCGTAATCCACAATCACAATCCCATCTTCTTGGCGCTTATAAGTGGCGGTGACGGGACAAACATGGGTGCAAGGGGGGTTATCACAATGGAAACAAGGTTTTGGAAACCACCGTCGCTGGACGTAGGGAAATTCGCCGATTTCTTCTTCAATCACGGGATTGTAAGCAACGCCGGGAGGGGTCTTATTCTCAAGCTTACAAGCCACGGTACAGGCCTTGCAGTTGACACATCGCTTCAGGTCAATCACCATCCCGTAGCGGTGCTTGGTGGCAATCTTAGGTTGAGCGGCCTCTAACACAGCAGGAAGACTTGCCGTTGCAGCGACAAAGATTCCCATGCCGGTCAGCTTCAAAAAAGCACGGCGACCCAATTTTTCGTTCACAAGTCCTTCAAGGGTATCCGTCTTTGTCACCGTTTCCACTGAGATCGTCCTCCCTCTTCAGTCTTGTCTTACTGATTTCTCTGGACCTAATTATCGCTCGTGGTCAACTGGTCTTCAGTGACCTGTGTCACTTGTTCCATTCAGCTTTGTTACATTGTCGGGCAGGATGATAAATAAAAGAAATTGATTTTTTCATTTATAATGATTAATATTTTCTATCAATGGAATTCCAGGATCTCAAAATCTTCAGGGACATTGCTCATG
>JACQLI010000045.1 GCA_016204125.1 Candidatus Omnitrophota bacterium | reverse complement strand
GCCTACCATCATGCAGGTATGCTTCCTACGCTTAAAGAAGTGATTGAGCAGTTATTCACGAGTCGCCTGATTAAACTCATTTTCACCACCGAGACCTTTGCTTTAGGGATCAATATGCCAGCCAGGAGTGTTGTCTTTGATGAGCTTGAAAAGTTTTACGGCTCGCGGTTCAAAAACCTTACGACACGTGATTTCTACCAGATGGCGGGACGGGCAGGACGGCGCGGCATGGATGAAAAGGGCTTTGTCTATATTCGGATTCATCCTCAAGATATTCCCTACCACGAGGTAGAACGAATCCTCTATGGCAGGACAGAACCGATACGAAGCCAATTCAACGCTACCTATGCAACTCTTCTTAACCTCTACCGTGAACATGGCCGAGGTCTTATCGATATCTATCCCAGAACCTTTCACTATTACCAGTCCTCAAAGAAAGTGCGCAAAGAGGGGTTTGAATCGATCGAAAGAAAATTAGCTCTTCTGGGAGAGATGGGTTACCTTACCGAGAAGGGGCTTACCTCTAAAGGGGAATTTGCAGCCTCTCTTTTCGGGTACGAGCTTCTGCTCTCAGAGCTCCACGAAAACGGAATCCTTGAAGAGCTGGATGAATTTCAACTCAGCGTCCTCCTTGCAGGACTTATCTTTGAACCAAGGAAGGGGGATCATCCTCCTCGTCTCAATCGACAACACGAGAAACTTCTAGGTGCGGTCACCCACTATTTCGGTTCTATTCATAAAAGAGAGACCAAATTCCGAATCTTCTCCTTTACAAGGCCGCCTCATTTCCACCTCGCCCAATCGATCGAGGCTTGGGCAAGAGGAGAAACTTTTGAAAAACTTCTTCGATTGACAACGGTCGATGAAGGAGAACTGGTGCGCGACCTTCGAATGGTCATCCAACTTCTTAGAGAACTCGTACACGCCCCGCATGTTTCAGGCAAACTGAAGGCCGCAGCTGAACGTGCGCGGGCGCTTATCAATAGGGATATTGTCGATGCAGAAAGACAACTTAGGGTTTAAAGACCCTTTTTTCGAGCATTTCCCTGTCAGGATCGCTCACCGAGGAGCTTCAGCCGAGGCGCCTGAAAATACAATCCCCGCCATCGATCTCGCCATACGCAAATACAAAGTGGATATGGTTGAGGTTGATCTCCGCTTGACCCAAGAAGGCATTCCCGTCGTCTTTCATGACGAGACACTTGAACGAGTAACAAATGGTAGGGGTCTTGTGAGGAAACATTCTCTCCAAGAACTCAAACAGTTAGATGTCGGTCTTGCAGGAGTGAAAATTCCCACCCTTGAAGAAATCCTAACAACATTTCCTGAAACCAAGTTTTGTCTGGAAGTCAAAGATAAAGGGGTCGAAGTTGTGTCAAACATCCTGCGTGCGATCGAACGTTCTCCTAGAAAAGCTCCTCTTCTGATAGGCTCATTTGACGGAAAGATTGCCAATGAATTAAAGCGTCTTGCTCCAAGAGAAGTTGAAGGAATCTTCTCAGCACCAGAAGCGATCAAAGGTTATCTTGCGTTTCGGCTTGGCTTCAAAAAGTTTTCTTTTTCTAATCGATTTGCCTTTTCCCCTTGCGAGAGATACCAAATCCGTCTTGATCGTCCTCGTTGGATTGAGTTTCTCCATCGTCAAGGAATTCGGGTCTGTTATTGGACCATCAATGAAATTCCTGAGATGGAAAGACTTTTGAAAAACGGGGCTGACGGGATTATCACAGACTATCCTGATCGATTGAATAAACTTCTTGGCTGTAGGGGCGATTCGCGAATCGCCCCTACCGTCTAAACTGCTCCCAGAGGCGTTTGAAGCGCGCCTCGTAGATCATCTCGTAGAGAGAAAGCTTGTCTGGAAAGAGTTCGACTACTCGATCTTTGAGTTTCGCTTTGGCGATCTCAATGTCCACTTCAGGACAGTTTTCATCAAGGATCATTTGGCAGATTCGGCTTGCTTCCTGCTGGATTTCACGAGCTTTCTCTTGTTCTTCAACACTTTCAAAGTAGCGTTCAAAATCCTTGATGGTTTCGATGAGGGAAAGATCAAGCTCTTTTCCGCAGGTGCAGCGGATTTTCCGATCAAATTGGAAAAGGGCGACGTCATGCTCCTGTCCACACTTGGGACAACGTATCGCCATCCTTATTCAATGCTCCGATCCCACAAGGTTTCTTCCTCGCTAAGTTTCAAGGCAACCCAGCGAGCGAGGACAAAAAGAGCATCGCTTAAGCGGTTGAGGTAGTGGATCACTTCGGGTCGAACTTCTTCTTTCCTTGATAAGCGAATGACGATCCGTTCAGCGCGACGACAAACCGTTCTGGCCTGATGAAGAAAGGAAGCGATCTTCCCTCCCCCTGGAAGGATAAATTCAGGAAGAGGCTTTAAATCCGCTTGCCACTCATCGATCCAATTTTCGAGTTCGGTGACTTGTTTTTCCTGGACGACAACACGGTTGGGATAAGTCTTCCCAGGAGCGGTTGCAAGATCAGCACCCACAACAAAAAGAATATTTTGCATTTTATAAAGACGGGGGTCCAGTTTTTGAAAAATTTCTCGGTTGGAAACTTCCTTAAAAAAACTTCGAACAATGCCTACAATGGAATTAAGTTCGTCGACCGTGCCGTAGGCCTCGATACGGTCTGAATCTTTGCCGACTCGAACCCCTCCAGCCAAACCTGTGTCGCCCTTATCCCCTGTCCTTGTATAGATTCGAGTCAGTCTCATCGGGAATAGCTTAGCAATGTTCCTTTACTGCTGCAATGGCCTAATCCTTAGCACCATGCTGGACACGCCAGCGATTGTGCATCCAAAGCCAGCGGCCAGGATTCGTTCGGATATTGCTTTCAATCCTATCATTGAAACGCTGAGTGTTAATCTGGATATCCGTTTTGAGATCTCCTGTTTTCTCGATCGGTATAGGTCCTTCAACCTTCATCACGTAACGATGTCCCGCTCCGCGGGGGAGAGAAACGTAAAATATCGGAGTCCCCAAACGAAGGGCGGCCAGGGCAGGAAGGCTTGTGGTCAGTGCGGGCCGACCAAAAAATTGACACTCCACACTCCCTTCGCCGACACGCTGATCAATCAAAAGAGAGACGATTGCATTCTGTTTAAGGCGCTTGAAAGTCTCCCTCACTGCTCCTACTTTAGTGATACTCTTAAGTCCCAAGAGACTACGAAGTTCTATGACACGATTGTAAAAATAGGGGTTTTTAAGCGGCCGAGCCAAAGCATAAATGATCCCATTGATCGGTTTTGCAATCAAAAATCCTCCGATTAAAGCCATGATCTCCCAATTTCCGCCATGCGAAACAAGAAGAATGGCTCCATTTCCATCTTTTAACGCATCGTGGATTCGGTCTACATCTTCAATCCCAAGATAGCGGTTGGGGTTCTTTGCAATTTTCGGCATTCGTAACCACTCCGCACCAAACTCAGCAAGGTAGACGAAGGATTCGCGAGCGATTTGTCGGATTTCAGATTCTGATTTTTCAGTCTTGAAGGCTTGGCACAAATTTTCAAGTGCTATCCTTCTCATCCGTTTCGCCAGCAGAAAGACAAGAAGACCGACAGGACGAGCGATTCGAAGCGCCAAGGAGAAAGGAAGGAGATTGATGAGGCCGCCGATGAGGCGGATTACAACATATTCAAGAAAATGGATAACCTTCTGCAAGTGAGGTGGCGGGCGTATGTTACCATGCGCCCGCTCTCGATCTTAATAACGACGAAAAGGTCTTCTGGATGAACGATCTCTATTGCCGCCACCACTACCGCCGCGGCGTGGACCACTCCCACCGCCTTGGCCTTCAGGGCGTGCCCAATCAACCGTGAGATTTCTTTCCTTAAAAGGTTTGCCGTTCAAACCTTCACGAGCCTTCGTGGCAGCCTCTTCGTTTGCCATTTCAACAAAGGCAAAACCGCGTGATCTGCCCGAATAACGATCGGTCACAAGACTCACATTTGCAACCTCTCCAAAGGCCTGAAAAAGCTCCGTAACTTCTTCCTGAGTTGCTTGAAAACTCAGGTTTCCAACGTAAAGTTTTTGTCCCATTGTTTCCTCCTTGAAATGACAAAAAAGCCGCTTCAGCTAATCTCGTCGCTGAAGCGGCTTTGCGTCAATTTAAGGACCGAGCGCGAACGGACTACCCTGAGAGCGGTCTCAGTTTTGGTCTAAACAACCAGTCACGGTATCAGCTTTGAGGCAGGCTGTCAAGTTAATCCTCGAGCCTAAAGTGGATTGGAATCTGGATACAGGTCACGATTGATTTTCCGTTCTCCTGGGCGGGATGAAAGTGCCACTTACGCACGGCATCCGTAGCAGCTTCATCCAAAAGGCTGTAACCTGTCGACTGCATCACCTTGAAGCGATCGACCTCTCCCGTTGTGAGTATCTCAACCGCGATAATAAAGGTGCCCTCCCATCCTTCTTGAACGGCCCAGCGGGGATAACGAATAGGCGCGGGGTCCTCCTTGAGAGAAGGAAGTACGAAACCAGGCGCTTGAAACCCTGTTGTAAAGACTTTGCTTGCTTTGCCTTGTGCCCATTCATCCTTCCCAAGAAAGAATTCAAAAGGGAGACTGATGGAAGCAGGTTCGCCCTGTACGGCGCTCAGGGAAAGAGCGGGTGACGATGAGCTCTCCTCTGCTCGCAGTGGGGTGAATGGTAGAAAGACAGCGGTGAAAAAGAGGGTGAAAAGAATGGTTTTTCTCATGGTTTTAGAACCTCGCTTTTGTTCCGACAAAAAGCCGGGTGGAAGGATTGTCAAACCCCAGTGCTTCGTCATAGTGATCGTTGGTTAAATTTTCGCCTCGAAAGTAGACCTGAAAGTACTTATTTAAATCGAAACTGATCATGGCGTCAAGTCTTGTGTAGCCCGGGTTTTTCTCGCGGAATCCGCGCGAAGTCTCCTCACGGTCCCCTACGAAGACCCAGTCGAAATTCGCCTGGAGTCTTTTGTAACGGTAACTCAGGCCCGCTCGCCCAGAGTGCCATGGACGGCGGACAAGCCGTTTCTGGGTGTCCTCATCAATCGCGTTCACGTAGGTGTAGTTTGTCCTCAATTCCAGATTCGGAATCGGGGAAACCTTCGCTTCAAGCTCAACCCCTTGTGTCCTGGCCCGGGCAACGTTTTCAGGCCTCAAGGGTGAACCGGTAAAGATAATCAGATTCTCAACAGCATTGTGGAAGTAGGCGGCCGATGTGGTAATCCGCTTCTCCCAAAAATATTGCTCGATCCCCACGTCCCCTCCCCAGCTGTCTTCTGGAAGTAGATCAGGATTCCCAAATCCCGGAAAGAAAAGTTCGTTAAGAGACGGCCCCCGAAAGGCGCGCCCAAAACTTCCCTTGATTTTGGTCTGGGTTTTGTCAAACCAGTACCCTGTTGAAACAAGGGGATTGGCTTCGGTACCAAAGGATTGATTGTCGTCAATGCGAACCCCTGCAATGAGGGTCCAGTCCTCCCAGAGGGTAAGCTCATTTTGGAGAAAATAGCCGTGATTGCGTATGATCCGGTCAAAACTTTTGTTGTTGGTCCGGGCGTGCTCGAATTCATAACCTGCGGTGATCACATCAAAATCCCTGATGAAAAAATGGCTTTGATATTCAAAGGTGTGGCGGTCCGTATCAAGCTTGAAAGGAGTTGCTTCGGGGTCACGGCCGGTCGTGCCGGGGTTTTGGGGATCAATCGAAAAAAGCATGTCGTGAAAAAAAGAATATTTGAACGACTGTTCCCACCAGTCCGCAAGCGCAACAGTGTAAACCGAATTCAAAATCTGCTCACGCGATTTCTGGCTGCGGTTCGGGTCGAGCCGAAAGGAGCCGTCGTCGAGCCCGACAAGGGAGTTGAAATAGTGGAACGCCATGTCAAGGTTGGAGTTATCTGTCACATCGATTTTCGTGTGGCCCCCAGCTCGGGTATTTTGAAACCCGTCATTGTCGCCTGGTCCTTCCGTATCAATACGGGAGACGGAACCTGAATAGGAAAAGTCTTTCCATTGGCCCTCCATAATACCGGCTTCGTAAAAAGTCTCGTGCGTTCCGTATTCAAACCTGCCTTCCGCGCCAAAAGGCCTCTTCCCCGCCTTGGTCACAATGTTGATCACACCAGACATCGCATTGGAGCCATAAAGGGTGCTTTGGGGGCCCCGCAAGACTTCGATCCGCTCGATATTTTCCACCGACACCACATTCTCCGTGGCAAGAGAAGATAGTTCGGCAAAGCTTTGGTTAGGCGTATTGATCTCAACTCCATCAATCATGATCAGTGTGTGTGTTGAGTTCATTCCACGGATAAAAACGCTGGTGGTCCGTCCCAGAGGGCCCGATTGAACGACCGTTACACCAGGAAGCGCCCGAAGAAGATCCGCAACAAAAACGGCGCCCGATTTTTCAATGTCTTCGCGCGTAAGGATCGTGACAAAACGGGTAGATTTTTCAACGGAGATTTCCCGCCGTGTTGTAGTCACCGTCGCACGAACAGGCGGCTCTTCTTTGCCCTTCAACTCAGGATTTTTCTGAGGTGGGCCATCTTCTGCTGGAAAAACGGTTTGGGGAAACAGCAGGACGAAAAGAAAAAACGGGAAACAGATTTTGTAGGTTTTCATGTTTCTTCCCTCTCTCGGAGAAGTTCGCCATCAAAAAGTCGGCGAATGCGCCGAAGTTTTAGTGGCGCATCCACCAACGCCTTAGTGGCGGATGGTTTGGAACAGGCAGGTCTTCTGACTGGCAAGAAGGTCTTACGCGATTACCTTCCCATTACCCCCCACCTAACCTCCCCCGCAATGCGGGGGGAGGAATGGAGGGGGGCAAGTAGTGGCTTTTCGTTTCTAATCTTGCCGACAGCGGCGGGACCGTGGAGTATAAACTCACTTCCCTATTAAACCCTTTCGGGTGCCTGTTCGAGTTTGAAAAGATCGTTACAAGACAGAGGGATTTTAACTCTAGAAAGAGAAAAGGCAAGAGAAAAATTAATTCTGACTTCCTGGAGGACTGATTTCTTCTTTGAGAATCGAGATGAGATGTTGAACTCTACAATTCACATTGGTTGTCTCAAGGATGCTTTGCTTCAGATAAGGGCCCGCATTGATGATAAAGCTCACGAAATGAGAAAGGATAACGGGGTCTTCTAATTCCTTTGGCAAACTTAAATTTTCACCAGGTTTTTCGCTGACAAATCGAAGCTTCTGAATAAAAAGCCCCTGTAACACACGGTTTAGATTTTGAAGCTCATCAGAATTTTTGATTCGATCTGGCACCCGACGAATTTCGGCGATCCGATAGGGCTCCATTTGTGTGTAGCGCAAGATGCGTGCGCGTGCCACCCCCTTCAAGATGATGTGAGAAGTCCCGTCTGAATTCTCCCGTGCTGCTTTGATATAGCCTACACCTACAATCTCATGAGAAGGGTACGGCTCCTCTTCGCCTTCCCAACCTTTACGGAGGAGCGAGATGGCGATAAATTTATTTCCCGCGAGTGAATCGGCTAACATCTGACGGTAACGAGGTTCAAAAATATAAAGAGGGACCTCCACTTCTGGAAAGAGAGTCAAATTAGGAAGAGGGAAAACAGCAACTCTCTTCGGAAATCTAAATTTTTTTGGAACTGGCTTTTTCTTGCGTGGCATTCCGAAATGCCTCCAACTTATGATAGGCCTTCTCAGAATCAAGAATCTCTTTGGCCCACTCGATTCCTTCTTCGATACTTGATGCCTTCTTCATCCAGAATAGCTTCACGCCAGCGTTCCAAAGAATCAAGTCACGGCCTGGCCCCGTAGACCTTTTGAGGAGCTCATGAATCCTTTTTGCATGCTCCAATATCCCCTTCCCCTGCATGGATTCTTCTTCTCCGTGAAACCCATATTGGGCGGGTTCGAGAAAATAGGATTTTCTCTCCTCTTGTTCAATCTGAAACACTAAGGTTTTTCTTGAAAGAAAAAGCTCGGTAAAACCTTCTACTCCTTGGATGACGAAAATTCTGTGCGTACCCAGAAGAGAAAGCGCTTCCCCCATCGGCTCGAGGTATGGCTTGTGGTAAATTCCAACCATTTGAGTCTCTGCATGAGCGAGATTAAAGATTTTTTCGATGTGGTTCGTGAAAGGCCTGAGACCGAACTCTTCCCGGAAAGGACGGAGTCTGGCAAAATCAGGAACCAGTTTTTCTGTCGGTAGAAAGACGATTTTCTCTTCTTCCAAGATTTCCGTAAGCCTGTCGGTATCCTCCACAACTTGAATTCCGAGTGCCTCAAGAACCCTTTGTGTCTCCACTCCTTTTTTAACAGGGGTCTCTGGCGTGCTGTGAAGGATCACGGGCACCCCCGCTGCCGCCAAAATCAAAGCGACAGGAACTGTAAGATGGAGGCTCCTTACTTTCCCGTCATAAGGGTCACCTATATCAAGGGAGTCTCCAAGTTTTGAGTGGAGCTGTTTCGCCCTTTTTCTCACAACCTCAACAAAACCAGCGGTTTCTTCAGCCGATTCTCCTTTCATCCGTAAGGCTGCAAAAAGGGCTCCTATCTGAAATTGACTCGCTTGACCCTCAAAAATCCATTCGAGGGCCTGGCGCGCTTCTTCGCGCGTGAGATCTTTTGAGAGCTTCTCGCCTCGCGAAACTTTTTGAATGACTTCCCTAAAGTTATTCATAGCTTCCTTTCTTTAATAATAAACGGGGAAGGCACTTCTTTGCAAGTTGGGGCTCGTTTGGATTTCTCGACCAAACTTCTAAGAATTCTCTGAAATCGCCAAGCGCTTTTGAGAGATCAAGGCCCAAGTAAGGGGTCGGATAAGGTTTAAGATAGGCCGACGCAGTCCGAAAAAGCTCTCTCACGCCAAAGGCCTTCTAAGACTTCGTGGGCCTCGAAATGCTTCTTATCGCCAGTTCTGGAGAAAATTGATAAGAAGCCGAACCCCGAATCCCGTGGCTCCCTTAGGACAGTCAGAACGCGGCGTGTCACACCAAGCAGTACCTGCGATATCCAAATGAACCCAAGCTGTTTTCTTGGGAACAAATTCTTCCAAGAACTTAGCCGCTGTAATAGTCCCCCCATGTTTTCCGCCCGCATTGAGAAGATCGGAATGATGACCTTTCATTGTTTCGAGATACTCATCCCACATAGGGAGTTCCCAGCAACGCTCGCCCGTTTGCTCGCCCGCTTTTTTCACCTTCTCTACGAGGGAGCGGTCGTTTCCCATGATTCCACATGCCTTATCGCCGAATGTGTACGCACACATTCCTGTGAGTGTGGCGAGGTCGATAATGGCTTTCGGTTTGTATTTGGCTGTGTAAGCCAGCGCGTCCGCTAAAATAAGCCGTCCCTCTGCGTCCGTGTTGATGACCTCAACTGTTTTACCTGAATACATCCGTATGATATCACCCGGCCGTTGAGGGTTTTCGCTAGGAAGGTTCTCTACCGCTGGCGCAAGGGCGATCACATGCACAGGAAGTTTCAGATCCGCGACCGCACCAATCGTTGCAATGACCGTACAAGCACCCGCCTTATCATATTTCATTTTTTCCATATCGTTGGCGGGCTTGATAGAAATTCCGCCACTATCAAAAGTCACACCCTTGCCAACGAGACAAACCGTGCCCCCCTTTTTGTGAGAGGCGCCGTATTCCAAAATAATCAGTGCGGGAGGAGTCTTGGAGCCTTGGTTTACTCCAAGAATTCCACCCATTTTAAGCCGTTTTAAATCAGCAGGACCAAGGATAGTGCAGCGAACCCCCTTTCCCCTGCCAATCCGTCTCGCCTCTTCAGCTAATTTCGCAGGGTTAATCACATTGCCAGGTTCATTGATTAAGTTGCGTGCGGTTAAAGTTCCCGAGGCAACGATTTGTGCGAAATCGATATTTTTCTGAATATTTTTTTCATCACCGCTTCGCGTAAAGAGAATCTCTAAGACCTCAGGACCTTTGGCGTTGTCGTTCTCCTCTTTCTTTTTCGTTTTGTATTTATCAAAGGAATAACTGGCTAAGCTTGTCATTTCAGCAATCGTCTCAGCTCCCTGGGCGGCTTGGATTTTCCCTCCCGTAAAACTATCGAGTAGAATCCGAACCCTTTTACCCTTTTTTGAAGCGGCCACCTGAATCAGTTTTCCGATCACATCCCTCAGCGCCGCAGAGTCAAATTTGGCACGCGATCCAAGACCAACTAAAAGAATCTCGGAGGCCTCACGATACTCTGGATTAAAAGAACCAAGGCTTTCTCCTTTCTTTCCACTAAAGCGCTTATTTTTGATAGCTATTTCAGCTGAGTTAGCAAAATTTGGTTCTAGCCCAGTGAGGAGTTTTGAAGATTTTTCGCCTTCGAAAAGTCCAATAAAAAAGAGGTCGGCTGGTTTACGCCTTCGAGATATGGAAATAAGGTCGATTTGCATCAGATTTCTCCTCTGTTAGGTCAATGGATTGCGAGTATTATATCGTGCTCGTCTAAGCATGAAAAGGGCATAGACCAGAAGTGAACTGTACCCCATTAGCCGAACAACAGGCCACATATACCAACGCTCAAACAAATGAAGGAAATTAACAAGACCTCCGATAAACCCTATGAAGGCTACGGCTAGAAAAAGAAAGAATCGATAATCTCTTTTTTTGTAACTTGTCTCTGGTTCCATAGATACGGTTCTTGGGTGGGATAGAATAGCATCCTGGGGTGAGACACACAATGGAATTTCAATACCTTTCAAGAATGTGATGTTATATCATAGGGAAACTTAGAAAAACATGGCTAAGCGAAAAATCTTGGTTGTCGACGACGAACCTGATTTCGTAAAACTTCTTGCCTTTGATCTGAAGAAACAAGGCTACGAGGTTGTTACAGCGGGTGACGGCGAAGAAGGGCTTGAAAAAATAGGCTCCGAAAACCCTGATCTTGTCATCTTTGATATCAAGATGCCTAAAATGGAGGGGTATACTTTTGTCCGAAACTTAAGAAAGAACGCAGAACGGTCCTCCATCCCCTTAATTGCTCTTACAGGCTATGACTCTATGAGAGACATGTTTGAAATCGAAGGAGTGAAAGAATACTTCATCAAATCTACTCAGACAGACAGTCTTCTCCAAGCCATCAAACGTTATCTTCCTCCAGACACCAATCCCGCAGGCTGAAAAAGAGTTAATGGTAGAACGTGAAGAAAGCAGGCTTTATAGCGAATGGCTGAGGCAGTTCGCCACTGCCCTCAGCCAAATGAGACTCTATTCAGAGAATCATCCCATTCTACTCCAGTCTCTCCACTCACTTATGGAGGAAACGAAGAAGCTTTTTCTAACTCAATCTTCAATTACTGTGGGGTTCGCGCCGGGAAGATTCATTATCGACGAAATCGCTTTCGCGGAGAAGGACGTGAAGGCTCCAGACGTTATTGAAAAATGTCAGGCGCTTGGAATCGATGCCTTCGAACTTAAAAAAGAGGTCAATATAGCAGAACTTCAAACCTTTCTTTCCCTTCTGGCCATTCGACCTAAAGAGCTTGAATCAAAAGGCGGGTTCCGCAAGATCTTCGAAGAGGCGGGGCTTAAGAATGTTAAGGTGATTTCGGGTCGATATGCCATCTTAAAAGAGAATGAAACAGTCACCTCGGATCGAGCAAAAAAAAGGATTAAAGTTACTTCGGTCAAAGAACTCATAGAAATTTCGAAAGAGGCACCGTCTGATAGCCTTGATCTTGACCGAGAAAAACTAGCCGAAGAAATTGCAAAAGACGTCTCTTTTGTTACCAAGTTGATCTTAAGAAGTGCCCAAACGCCTGAAGAACTTAAAGGAATCCAACAACGCCTTGAAGGTTTCTTCACCACTCAGATGATTCCTCAGTTTGTAGAATCGGGCAAGGATTTCCCGAAGGTCGCCGAAAAAATGGCCTCTGAGTATCAAAAAACTCTTGCCCAACCAGGCATACCCGAAGGTTTTAAATCCGTCGGTGCGCATTTCACGGAATTTCTTGAAAAATGTGCGGACCAAGCCAGAATTCAAATCCTCGTCAAAGCACATGAAGGATCTCCAGAAGACCCAAAACCACTTCAACAATGGGCCAAGAAGTTTCTTAAAGATGAAAAAGTGAGAGTGCGGATTAAAAGTCCACTTAAGGAAAAACTCCTTGCCAAAGGCCTTTCAGGAGAAACCTTCGAATCTCTCTTTGAAACTCTTGAAGAAGAAATTCCTTCCAAAACAAAGAAGCGAGAAGTTGAACCCAAACCTCAGAAGGGAAAAACTCTTATCGAAGAGAGTGAACTTAAGGAACTTCGAGAGAAGGCAAAACAGTTTGAAGAATTTGAAAAAAAGCACCGTCTTGTTGAAACCGAAAAAAATCGAATTTTAGCCGAGAAGGAGCGTGTGGATACAGTCATTCGAAATCTTGCGGAAGGTCTTGTGGTAGTCGACAACGCAGGAAAGGTCCTTCTCATGAACCCCGCGGCCGAGAAACTGCTCGGTATTGAAGAGCATAATAAAGCCGTAGGGACAGAACTTCTTAATAACATCAAGGAGGAACATCTCCTTGCTATAACCAAAGGCGCTCTTCGAGACCAAGGGGGTAAGGTGGCCAAAGAAATTGAGGTTCGTAGTCCCAGAGAAGATACCAAACGAATCCTTCAAGCGAGTTCAGCGGTTATTGAAAATGAAGATGGTGGGACAGTAGGTATGGTTTCGGTCTTGAGCGATATAACCAAACAAAAGGAGTTGGATGCACTCAAGGAAAAATTTGTTTCGAGTGTTTCCCATGAACTGAGGTCTCCCCTGATTGCGATCCAGAAGTCACTGAATCTTCTCCTGGGAGGTGAAGCGGGTGAAGTCAAGACCGAGCAAAAGGAATATCTTTCTATCGCTTCGAGGAATATTGAGCGATTAAGTCACCTTATCAACGACCTGCTTGATCTTTCAAGGGTGGAGGCTGGAAAGCTCGAGCTTCGGCCGTCGAATTTCCAACTTGCTCCACTCGTTCATCACATCAAGGAAACCTTTAAAACGTGGGCCCAAGATAAAAAGGTAGAAATCAAGGAAGGCATTGAGGATGAGGCCCTTACCATGGAGGCAGATCCCGATCGATTGACCCAAGTCATCACGAATCTCTTCGGTAACGCCCTCAAATTTACCCCTGAGGGAGGAACGATTACGATCCAGGTTCGGTCGGTTAAAAACAAGGCTTTAGGTCCAGATGCGATTGAAATCAGTGTTAAGGATACGGGAATCGGAATCACGGAGAAGGATCAAAAAAGAATCTTTGATAAATTTGAGCAGGTCAGTTTGACGCAACCCGCTGGTGTCTCCAGTACAGGTCTTGGCCTTACTATTGCTAAAGAAATCGTCGAACTCCATGGTGGCAGAATTTGGGTTGAAAGCGAAGAGGGAAAAGGAAGTTGTTTTTCCTTTGTTCTTCCCAAAAAATTCCAACCTGCTAAAAAATAAAATGAATAATGTAACGGCTAAACGTAAACAAAAAGGTGGTTTCTTCTGGTGGCTTCTTTGGATTGCCGTCACGATCGGCTCATTTATCCTTTCCGCCATCTTCTGGACCTGGTTCGTCACCCTGGTTTTTGGTGAAATTCAAGGCTTTGCTTTGACCATTCTTTGGGTAGGTGCAGTCTTTGGAAGCTGGCTCGTAACGATGATTCCTATCATCCGAGCCAAGGAGCGTTACTGGAATAGACTTAGCTCTGAGGATGAAACGAATGTCACTTGGTGGATCGGCTGGATTGCCCTAACCATCGCCACGTTTTTCGTCTCCACAGGCTTCTGGACATGGTTTTTTGCGAGAAATGGTGGAAACATCCACAACCTTTCCTCTGCCCGCAATTGGATCTTTGCTGTCTTTGGCACATGGATGGTCGCCCTTGTGCCTCTGATTGTCATCATGTATCAGAAGGTAGACCGAGCCTACGAAAAGGCTCGAGCCAAAAGAGAAGAAGCGCCCCAGCCTAGACCCAAGACTGTTTATATTGATCCCCTGAAAAGGCTTCTTAACGAATCGCTCAGCCAAAGGCTTAAACAAATCCCCGTTACCCTTAAAAGAGGCGGCCAGACGGGACATCTTGTAACCGCCGTCTTAAAAGATGGAAGAAGGTTTCAGAATGTCTTTGTGGCAAACGGACGAGAGGTCCTTGGGATCTACGGAAAAGATAAGCTCCCTTTTGAGATTCAAGATATCATCGATCTTGAACCGATGGAGCTTGAGAAAGTGGGGGTTTTCTCGGAAGAAAACTGGCTTCGGCTTGACGGCCGAAACTAATAGGGTCAAGCAACAAGGGTCAAGGGTTAAAGGGTCGTCACTTGACCCTTGCCACCTGACCCTTGTCCCTCGCCAATTACGTCTCTTTCGGTCTTCTGATTGCAAACACTCTTGACTGTAAGTTGTGGCGCCTGCTTGATCCCCTCTTCGTAAGAAAACATTGGAATCGTTTCCCAGGGGCAGTACTTCGAGCAGAGTGCGCAGCCGATGCAGCGCTCAATATCGACTTCGACCACTTGTTGATATTGAGCATGCTCTACTCCAGGAACGATTTCTATACAATCAACAGGACAAAAAACAATACAGGCCTCGCATCCCGTGCAGCCACGTTGATCGATCACGGCTAAAAGACGTGGATCTCTTTTTCTGGGAGGTTTACTTGCAATAAGAGGGGGACGCGGCCCTTTTCGAGCTGTATTTTCTGCCATGAGTTGTAATATCTTACCCCACTTTCGTCAAAATCCAACCGACAAAAAAGATAACGAGAGAACCTAAGAAAACCAAAATCGCACCTGCCTCGCTTTTTTCAAATTCTGCAATCCAGATGGCCGAAGGAAGAGCAAGAAGGCCGATAAGCTGGAGCGCGCGTCCTAAGAAGTAGTTGATTTTCATGAAGATAATTTCCAATTTCGAATCTGCCCAAATCCTCCCACCCAGTGAATCTCGTGAGGGTGGAGTTCGTAAAACCGGAAGTCTGGCAATTCCAGGATCTGTTTGGCCCACGGAAAGCGCTTGAGATAAGCTCCTCTTATCCGTTTTTCCTCTTCTCCCCCCACTTCTTTTACCACCCCCAATACGGTGACCCGCGCTCTTTCAAGGATAGGAACTTCTTTCTTATCCTCGACGACAAGAAGACTCGCATGGGGATTAGCCCGTATATTCTTCGTGTGTCTTGCCAGGTGACTTAAGAGGAGGTAAAAATTTCCGAGTTCTTCGCCTTTATCAGGCTCAAAAAGATAGCTCGTGGCCGAGATGAAGGGGGAATTTCCTTCGAGAGTACCCAGCGAAGCCTCTGATTGTTCAGAGACAAGTCTTCTTACAGATTCAGCGGCATCCAAGCTATGAAAACCTTGCGTGTTCGATCCGTTCTAAACTTTCCTGCTTGTGAATCCTTTCGTCATATCCAATTTGACGAAAAAGATCGGCGAGAGAAGCGAATTGTCCGTAATCATCTGCAAAATCACTCTCAAAGACCTCCTTTTCCAATCCAGGATTTTCTCGGACATACTCCATGTATTCGTGTTCGGCGTGATCTTCGAAGTCCGCGTTAAGGTTGTAACTGAACGAGGGTTTGATGACATAAAGAATCCAGCTGATGTGGTAGTAAAGAAAGGCGATCATTTGAGGCAGGATGCGATAGAGAAAAAAATTCTCGCGAATCTCTTTCTTGTGAACGAGCTCTTCGAGAATCAAAAGGTGCCACTGTTCGTTATCTTGCTGAGAGCGGCTTTCTTTTACAAACTCAAATATCCGACGTGCGAAATCAGGCTTCCGATACATATGCGTGATCGCGATGTAGGCAACATGTTCCCATGATTGATAAGGCACGCGAGCGATCACTTCTAGGACCTTAAACTTACTAAGGTTCTTTGTCTTGCCATAGACTAAATGCATGAAAGTAAAAAGAATCTTGCTTAAGAATCCATAACGCCTTCTTGGGGCTTTTAGGGTCTCTTCTTGGATTTTCTGTAACTCCCACAAATTGAGCCTTTCCATAATGGATTTATTATACACCCTCTAGCTGTTTTTCTTTCTAGTTGCAGAATGAGAGATCGGCTCTTAGAATACGGGGGCCATGAGTTACGTAATTCTCATTCTTTTCTTACTTAGCCCTCAAGTAACAACGGGAAATCTTCTGCTCATCTCAACTCTTCCTCCCAAAATGGTTCCTGTCACGGTCAAGATTGATTTTGGACCAGCCCAGAAGTCAAGTGTGTCCCGAGAAATCGTTGTACCCGAAAAGATAACTCCAAAGGATGCCCTCCGAAAGGTTCTACCTGTTGTAGACGGAGCGGCCTGCTGCAAATCAGAGGAGGTCAAGGCAATCGATGGAGTCGCGATCGACCCTGCACAAAACAGGTGGTGGCGGCTTAAAATTAACGGGACCACAAAAAACGCGAGTCCTTATAAATCTCATCTCAAGGCAGGCGACCTTGTAGAATGGGAATATTTTGAAGATCTTCAGTAGCCTCTTTTTCTTTTTTCTTCTCATCCCTTCTACCCTTTTGGCTCTTGATCTCAAGGGAAAGGTAAGGTTAGAGCCACCCTTTCCTGAAGTTCAGTCACTTGAGATTTCGAAAGAACACGCTTCCCTTTGTGGAAAAACTAAAGAATCTCCCAAACTCAAGGTTTCTCCAGAAGGATGGGTTGCCAATGCAGTGGTTAAATTGGAAGGCAACCTGCCTCTCGAAGAAGATTCATTAAAAGAGAAGGATTACACTCTTGATCAAATCAACTGCGAATTTTCTCCCCATATTCTCTTGATTCCAAAAGGCGCTACTGTCTCTATCCTCAATTCAGAAGCCATTCTTCACAATGTAAGGGCTTTTGACGAGAAGGCCGAGATGCTCTTCAATGATGCGATGCCAAAGAAAGGACAGGTCCTAAAGAAGCGTTTTGATGATGCAGGCCGCTTTGTCTTCCGCTGCGGCGTCCACCACTGGATGCATGCGTTTGTTATTGTTAAGGAGCATCCTTTCTATGCTTTAACAGACGAGACAGGATCTTTTAAGATTAAAAATATCCCTGAGGGAATGTACACCCTGACCGTCTGGCATGAGGAGCTTGGCGAGATTAAAGCTGAAGTGAGCCCTGAAACGAAGTCCCTTCTCCTGACCTACCACTCCACCCGATAAAGCATCCAGTAAATAATTATCCCAGTTACCGAGACATAGAGCCAGATGGGAAAGGTGATGTGGGCTATCTTGACGTGTCGTTCGAATTGGCTTTTGAGCGCTCGCGTAAGAGTTACGATGACAAGCGGAACATTAACAATGGCGAGAAAGGTATGTGAAATCAGAATGGAAAAATAGACAGGCCTGATCCAGCCTTGTCCTGGAAAAGGTGTAGCGCCATGAAAGAAATGATAAACGAGGTATGAAATAAGAAAGAGGGTTGAAGTTCCCACTGCAGCGCACATACAAAGTGCGTGAGCAGTCCACGCTCCCTGCCGTATAAAAATCACTCCCAAGACGATCAGCAAAGCACTCGCTGCATTGAGACCTGCATTCATTCCTGGGAGAAAAGACAAAATCGCTGGGCTCATCTCTTGGATATCAAAACTTTTGTATCTTGAATCAGTTGCTTGATAGAACTAGGATCGCCCGCGTCATAAAACCCGCGGATCTGACCTTCTCCATCCACTAAGATAAATCGAATGCTGTGCATATTCGGGTCCTCATCCACAGAACTCAGGAAAAACCCTTTAAGGATTCGGTTGATCTCCTCCTTAGGACCTGTCAGAAAAAGCCACCGATCCTTTTCGGCAGAATACCTTTCCGCATAACGAGAAAGAACTTCGGGGGAATCCCAGTTGGGATCGACGGTGAAGGAAACAAGGTGTAGATCGGTCTCCTTTGGAAAAAGCCCTTGGATCCTCTGCATGTGAGCACTCATCATAGGACACTGGCCTGAGCACCTCGTAAAGATAAAGTCAGCAATCCATGGTTTTCCAACAAGGCTTTCTTTGACAAATGTCTGCCCGCTCCTCTCGGTTAGAGAAAAGTCAGGAGCACCGCCATAAACACCCAGAGCCGATCTCTTTGTGTCGATCCTTCCCCCTTTTGAAAAGATCCATAGAAGAGTCGCTCCATTTCCAATAAGAAACGCTATTAAAACAAACCCTAAAACCTTTTGACGAGTAGCGGGAAGGGTGGTCACTTTTTGAGAATCTCTAAAAAGGCTTCGCGAAGAGTGGGAAATTGAAACGTAAAGCCTTGCGAAAACGCCTTCTTAGGAATCACTCTCTGGCCCGTTAAAAGAACATCCGCCATTTCGCCGAGAAGGATCTTAAGCAAAAAAGCGGGTACGGGAAAAACAGCCGGCCGATGAAGCACTTTGCCCAGCGTCTTTGCAAATTCGAGCATCGTGACGGGGTTCGGCGCAGTGCCGTTGACAGGACCTTGAATTTCTTTCTTTTCAACGGCAAGGTGAAAAAGGCGAATCAAATCAGCAAGATGGATCCAACTCATCCACTGCTCCCCTGTCCCCAGAGGACCACCCAAACCAAGGTTGAAAGGGGGACGCATCTTCGCAAGCGCTCCTCCGCCTTTTTCGAGAACAATGCCGATTCTGATAAGAACAACACGAACTCCAAAATCTTGAGCTCTTAATGCGTGGGCCTCCCACGCTTGACATAACTGACCCAAAAAATCTTTACCATGCGGATTCTCCTCGGTCAGCTTTTCATCTCCGTGTGCACCGTAATAACCGACAGCTGATGCGTTGATCAGAAAAAGTGGCTTTTTCTTTGCATTCCGTATCGCACGAACAATAGCCTGTGTGGAACCCGTTCGACTTTCAAGAAGCATCTGCTTCTGCGCTCGCGTCCAGCGTTTTCCTACAAGGGGCTCGCCAGCTAAATTGATCACTCCATCGACACCGTCCACTTCTTTTTGCCAAGCCCCCTCTTCTGCGGGATTCCAGTAGCGGTATCGAGTTCGGATTCCAGGCTGGTTCTCTCGGGAAGCTCGTCTTGTCAGGATAACGACTTCGTGTCCCTTCTCGATCAAACTTTCTCGAAGAGCACTGCCGATAAAACCTGTGCCCCCTGTCAGGACAATTCTCATAAGAACCTCTTATCTAAAAGCAAAAGGAGAAAGAGAAGACTTAGGTAAAGGATGGAATCTCTAAAAAATGGCTTGGCTCGATGGTCGAGATTGCGGTGTGTTTTTAAAGCAGAGGCGAGGAACCAAATCCCTAAAATCATTGCCCCAATCAAATAAAGAGCACCGTTCATTTTGATTAAAACTGGCCCCAGGCTGATTGGAATAAGAACAAGCGAATAAAAAACAATCCTTCGCCCTGTTTTTTCTTCCACGTTTCCTCCAAGAGGAAGCATTTTGAATCCTGCTTGAACGTAATCTTCTTTGTGAACCCAGGAGATAGCAAGAACATGAGGAAGCTGCCAAACAAGAAGAATGAGAAAAAGAACCCAGGCCTCAATCCCCGCCTCCCCTTTTCGTGCCACCCAACCCAAGACAGGAGGCATAGCTCCCGGAATCGCACCAATCCATACGCAGAGGGGTGTTTGGGTTTTGAGGGGCGTGTAAAGAAAAAGATAAACTATGAGGGTGAGGCCAGCTAGAAAATCCAGAAGCAAATTCACCTGACTTCCTAGAACCAAAAGTCCAGCCACCGAAAAGAGAGTGCCGATAAAAAGAGCTTCTGTTGCTTTGAGTCTTCCGCTCGGAAGAGGTCTATTCTCCGTTCTTTTCATCTTGGCGTCAGCATCCATCTCGAGAAATTGATTGAGTACCATAGCCCCTGCGGCTACAAGTGAAATTCCTCCAAGCGCCTTAAGAAAAAGAGATAGAGAGAATGGGCTGTCGGTAGCGAGAAAGAAGCCGACGGCTACACTCCATAGGACAAGTGAAACAAGGCGTAATTTGGTAACTTCAAGAAAATCAGCGAGTTTGATTTTCTCTACCCCGACAGCCTCTTTTATTTCGAAAATTTCGCTTTTCATACTTGAGCTAAGTCTCTTCTTGAACGAAGCGCTAGAACCACACCCATAGCCAGGATAAGTGAACCTAGTGTTTGATGCAAGGTTGGAATAAGAACTTGGCTCCACCTTGCTTGGCTACTATCTACTAATCGTGTAAAGGCGAACGCGCCAAGCCCTAAAAAGAATTCGATTATCACAAGGAATGCAAGAAGAAACGTGGATCTTAGAATTTCCTTTTCGTCCTCAAAATCAACCAGCGCCTTCCGAACAAGCCTTCCAATCATTATAAGGAGAAGAAAGGCCCAGGCAATGTGAACCAAAATCCAAGATCCTGTGTGTCTAACAATCGCCCCCAGAAGAACTTGGAGAAAGATAAAGAGTGTGGTTATTAAAGCAAAGTGATGAAAACTTCCCTGATCAGAAGATATTCTCCTGACTTCCCATTTTGGGGAACTGACAGTAGCTAGAGAAACGACCAAAGAAAAAAAGGTGGGGCCAAGGCAGGCATGTGCGACTGAAATGGGAGCTGGAAGGCGGTAAAGAACGGTGAGGCCTCCCAAAATTCCCTGTAGAACCACGGCCCCAAGGGCTGCGATAGCAAGCCAGCGAATCTTTGTTTTTTCTTCCTTCATGCCCGTCCAAATCGCCAAGATCAATGTGAGGAGACCTACTGTGGAAGCAATGACCCTGTGGGAATGTTCGAAGCGGATTCCTCCGACCATAGGGGGGAGGAAACCGCCAAAGGAAAGTGGCCAGTCAGGGACAGCAAGGCCCGAATCGGTGCTGGTTACAAGACCTCCCATGAAAAGGAGAAGGAAGGTCAGGAAAACCAAAAACTGGGTAAAACGATATCTCCAATAAGACTCACTCAGGGATTTAGCCTTTGAATGTAAAAGAAACCTCGCCCGTATCAGGAACCTTTACCGTGGCCGTCTGCGCGCCGTATTTCTCATGCCAGGCCTCAACGACATATTCTCCAGGCGGAAGACCCTGGAGCTGAAAAGTTCCATCGTCACCTGTAACAGCAAAAAAGGGGTGATCAATAACTCCCGCGTAAGCGGCCATCCAAGGATGAACCTCACACTTGAACTTCACCATGGTTTCAGGTGAATTAAAGGTTTTGGTCAGCTTCATCCCCTTAAGAGGCATTCCAAGATTAAACTCTTGGTTTGCTTTGGGAAGGGCATGGACATTGTGTAAGGTTTCGTCACTGTTGCGGATTTCAAGAGGCTGGTTCACCTGAATTCCAAACACATGCGGGGTATAGTGACAGCCGTTCTGGTCAAAGACGACGGGTTCTTTTGGTGCTTCAAACTTTTGTCCCTCAAGCCCCTGCTTGACATAGACAAAAACATTTTTCAGAGTACCGTTCGGATTCACGATAATTTCTTCGCTCTCCAGTCCCTCAGGAAATTTCATGGAACAGACGGGGTCTGCGTCTAACCGTATCTTTTCTCTAGCGGGAGGCGTTCCTTCAAAAACGGCTTTTCCTGTTAAGACAGTTCCACCTTCTACAGCTTTTGCCGAGTTAACGGAAAAAAGCATCGTAACTCCAATGAGACCAAGGACTACCATAAGTGCTGAAAAGTAAAACTTTGTCTGTTTCATTGCTGTAAATCCTCCTTTAGGGGATCTCAGTGTAGCGAAACTCTAAGGCGGGGTCAAGATACTGATGTAGCCTGAGCTCCTAACTTCTGAGCCCTACGTATCCATACCAAAATTACGGAAAGGATACCTGCCAATACGGATCCGACAACTCCTACCATAAAAAGGACCGCCCAAATGAGAGCCTTTGACATACTCGAGTTGGGATCTCCAAAACAGACCGCACAAGCCCAAACAGATGTTGAAAAGAGAAGGCTCATGAGTGGCTGATCCTCTTCATCTTGGAGAAGAACCACACCAAATAAATCGCCAAAGCCCCTCCTCCAACAAAAGAACTGATTCCTAAAATAAAGTTAATCACGTTTTTAGAATTCGAGTAATCCCGAACTCCCCAAAAGCCAAACCCCACTGTTAAAACGATGGAGATGATAATGAAAAAAATGTGGAACGCTTTAAGAGACATAGCTTCTTATCTCCAAGCCTGTCAAAGCAGGAGTGATTAAAAGAGCCAGGAAAAAGACAAGTGTTAGAACAAGCACCCAAAAAATAATCTTTTTCTCAGAGATCAAGTGCATGAAATAGGCCGCCACAAGCGAGCCTTTGATGGTGGCGATTGAAAGAGCAACGATGATGGCGTAAACGAGCGAAAGTTTAAGATAAGAAACGATCACCGTAACCACAGTTAAAAAGGCGAGCGCTACAAAAACGCTGATGTAAACTTTGACATGCCGTTTGATCGCTTCAGGCGTCGCGTGTTCCATTTTTCTCTATAAAAGGTATAACACGGGGAAAAGGAAAATCCAAACGAGATCCACAAAGTGCCAGTAGAGACCTGCGCATTCAATCCTTCCAGTGAACTGTTCGGGTTCCGTTTCCCACAGTTTACTTCCTGGCAACAGGAAGTAAGTGTTAACAATGACTCCGCCCAATACGTGAAGCCCATGAAGACCCGTTAAGGTAAAGTAAATAGCATAAAAGGTGCTCGTGCTCGGAAAATGGTGGTGTTCAAATTTATGTCCGTACTCAAAGCCTTTCACCACAAGAAAGGTCAATGCAAGGAGGATGGTGAATCCCATGTAGCGTTTGTACTTCGATAGATCCTTCATCATGAGAGACGCCCAGGCCATAACCATGGTCACGCTCGAAGTGATAAGGACAAGGGTGTTAAAAGTCGCGAGAGGTACACTCAAAAGTTCGGACCCGCGAGGCCATGAACTCGCGCCTGTGCGAAGCAAAATATAAGCAGAAAAAAGCGCTCCGAAAAGCATCACCTCCGATGCGAGAAAACACCACGTGCCAAGTTTGGCATTGGTGACTCCAGTGATCGGATGCGGCCTTGAAATGTAGCGAATAAGAGAAGACATTTTAGTTCCCTTCTTTCATCGCCTGAGGCCAAAAATCATTCCTTTGACCAGGGATGCTATATTCATAAGGTCCGCGGTAAACAACGGGGACATGTTCGAAATTCCCATGCGGCGGAGGCGAGGGGGCTGACCACTCGAGGGTGGTCGCCTGCCAAGGATTTTGATCCGTCTTCTTTCCCCAGATCAGGCTCCAGAAAAAATTGAGAATAAAAGGAATTTGCGCGAGCCCCAAGAGCCAGGCGCAAATGGAAATAAAAACGTTGAGGGGCTGTGTAGGCTGGGCATGAGCGTATTGCATCGGATCCCAAAGTCTTCTTGAAACTCCCGCCAATCCTTGAATGAACATAGGCATAAAGACTCCATTCATAAGTAGGAAAGAGAGCCAGAAGTGGATTTTCCCCAAAAAGTCTGACATTTTTCTTCCCGTCACCTTGGGAAACCAGTGATAAATCCCCGCAAAGAGAGCAAGGAGTGTCCCTGGAGCAACGACGTAATGGAAATGTCCAATCACATAGTAAGTATCGTGCAGATGAATGTCCGATGCCGTAAGTCCCAAAGGTAAACCTGTGAGCCCTCCAATACCAAACATCGGCAGGAAGGCGGTGGCAAAAAGCATCGGTACCGTGAATCGGATAGAACCTCCCCAGAGGCTCAGGACAAGTGCCGTCAAAATGACAACTGAGGGAATAGAGATGATCATGGTTGTGATTTGAAAGAAGGCGCTCATCTTTGTCCCCATTCCCGTAAGAAACATGTGATGAGCCCAGACAATGAAGGACATGAATCCGATAAAAATAACGGAATAGACCATTCCTTTATAACCATAGATCGGTTTGCGAGTATTACAGGCAATGATTTCGCACACGATTCCCATGGCAGGAAGGATCAAGACGTAAACTTCAGGGTGGGCGAGGAACCAAAAAAGATGCTGCCAGAGAACGGGGTTTCCTCCTCCGCTTACTTCAACTACTTTTCCGCTAACCACAAGGCCGCTTGGCATGAAAAAACTCGTCCCGGCAAGTCGATCCATGAGCTGGAGAACGCCTGCTGCTTCAAGGGGAGGAAAAGCGAGCAAGAGAAGAAAACTGGTCACAAATTGAGCCCAGACAAAGAAGGGAAGTCTAAAAAATGAGAGGCCGTCTGCTCTCAGTTGAACAATGGTCGTAATGAAATTGATAGAACCCAGAAGCGACGAAGTGATCAAGCATACCATTCCTAAAAGCCAGAGAGTTTGTCCTGTCGGGGCGATGACGGCAAGCGGTGCATACGAAGTCCAACCTGACTGCGCAGCGCCTTGGGGTACAAAGAAGCTCACGATCATGATGACTCCCCCGATGAAGTAGACCCAGTAACTCACCATGTTAAGCTTGGGGAAAGCCATATCAGGCGCACCGATTTGAAGAGGAACGAAGTAGTTGCCGAATCCGCCGACCGCAAGCGGAACCACGCCTAAGAAAACCATGATGGTTCCGTGCATGGCTCCTAATTGGTTATAAAACTCAGGTAACATCACGCCTCCCAGCATTGCCTTCTCACTAAAAAGATGTCCGATCCAAGGAAGGGGTTGTCCTGGATAAGCGAGCTGCCAACGCATCATCATCATGAGAAAAAAACCGAAAAGGAGAAAAAGAAGTCCTGTAATAGCGTACTGAATCCCGATCACCTTGTGGTCGATCGAAAAGATATATTTTCGCCAAAAGGGTAAATTGTGTTCGCCTGTCATTGGGCTGTAGGGGCAGACCCATGTGTCTGCCCTTGATGTGTATCAGGGCGAACACGGGGGTTCGCCCCTACCTCATTTGATTTATCCACTCCTTAAATTTATCCTCTGTCTCAACAATAAAGAATCCTCGCATTCGATAATGGCCGAGCCCGCAAAGCTGCGCACAGGCAATTTCAAAATTTCCCATTTTCTTCGCTTCAAACCAGGTGTCAACGGTTTGCCCTGGAATCATATCTTGTTTCACACGCATCACAGGAAGAAAGAAGCTATGAATCACGTCTTTTGAAGAGAGGTGGGCAATCACAGGTTTGTGCACAGGGGTATGAAGCTGATTGACCGTTGTAATGTCATCTTTAGCTGCGGGGTCGCTACGATCAAGGCCCACAGGATTCGCGGGGCTGATCAAATGGATGTCTGTTTTCCCAAAAATGCCGTCATCCCCTGGATAGTGAATGTTCCAGGCAAACTGCTCCGCAACAATACGGACTTCCATCGCCTGATCACGTGGCGGTGGAACATTGCGATACTGGTGGAAGATTGGAAAGGAAAACCCGACGAGGAGAAAAGCTTCAAAAAGGCCAACGCCTACCTCCAGATAGGTCGGCGCCTTGAAATGATTCGATTGATAGACAGCTTGATGGCCTGGCCTTGCACGAAAACGGACAAGTGTGATGACAAGGAAAATGAGCCAACCAACAAAAAGAACAGCCATAAACCCATGCAGGACATAAATCAGCCGATCAATGGCTGCTCCATGAGTGGAGATATCGGCAGGAAGACCCCAGCCGTAATATTTTTCCATTCTATTTTCGAACCCACTCACCCGAAGGAAGCTGAATCAACTCTCCTGGCTGAGCTTTTCCCCGTTGAACTTCGGCAAAAATGGCTTTAACTTGACCCAAGCCGCCTTGCCCAAGCCCATTCTGGTCTACAACCGCTTGATAAATGACTTCCCGATCCTGATTCTCAGCTGCAATGATTCCGCTTACGTCAGGTAATTCTTTCAACATGGAAACAAAACCCTGATTGCTTTCTCCAATGACACCCTCAGATTTGAGGTGTTGTAACTGGCTGTATCGTGCTTGCCGACTTTGAATCGCGTTTTGAACAGTGGGCGTAATTTCCTTAAGATCATAATTTTGGGCTGCATGAGCGCAAGGCAGAACCCCCCAGAACAATGCAAAAACAAAAGGAACAAGTCTCTTTCTTAAAACCATTTAAGCCCCCTTTGCAATCGTATCTTCAATATCGACGGCTGTCTTCTTAAGCCCACGAATATCCACCACCACATTGGCATTGATCGTAATGGGACGGTTGGGATCGCCCACAGCTTTTACCGTGCATCCCGCAAGGATAATCAATAAGAAAGTGAGTCCAAGAAATCTCTTTTTCATTCCGCCTTTTCCACTTTCAAAAGTCCGATAAGTCTTGCTAATTCTGGAAGCGTATCCTCTTCTTCGAATCGTACCTCGGTATTCAAATTAAGATGAAGATTATAATCGGGAATGACCATATGGAGAAATATTTTTATCCTCTTCGATTGAGTCATCTTTACCTCGATCAGGGCATCATGAAACCCAACCGTTCCACCTTTTGCTTTTATCTCCTTCACTTTTTCCATCATCGCCAGTTGGGGAAGGTAAGGTGTCAGAAGATCAAAAAAACGAGCTTGCACCCTGCCCCCCGGTTCTTCGATACGAAGTTTCAAATGGAGGAGGATTTTCCCTTTCGGGCTGTTCTCAAGCATAATTTCTCCCTTCATCTCTCCTGATGATCCTGAAAGATTTTCAGGGTTCAGCCATTCAAGCTCTTCAAGACCCACACCTTGCACATCAGCCTTAAGATCCAAAGACCCTTCGTCTCCTCCCTTGACTTGTAAAACACCTTTGATCCCTTGATATTTGGAATTCCTGACTTGTGCGCCCTCAAAATTCAAAACAAGGCCTTTGTTCCACAAAATATCGGTGATAGGATTTATGGATTCAATTGAGAGAATCTCTAAGGGGACGGGTCCTGCTTCAGATTGAAGACTGCCAGTTAATTCTTGAATGTTAATCTTAAAATGTTTGTCCAGGTTAAACTTCCCGACACGGATTGAACCTCCAAAGAACTCATGGAGGTTTCGATTCAGACTCAACTCTAGGACCAGATGCCCAACTTTATCATGGAAGACAAACGCCGATACAGTCCCAATCAAACCCACTATGCCTAGCGCTAAAATCCTTCTTCGCATGAACCCCATTATAGCAATCTTTAAAAGTTCCTATTGATAGATTCACGAGCTGGAGCTATTGTGTATCAAAAATGACAACACTGGACCTGGGCTGTAGTGATAACAAGACAAATAAGGCGTTTGGCGTGGATATTGATATTCATAACCACCCCGACGTTGTCTTTGATCTCAACAAATTTCCCTACCCCATTCAAGACAGCTCCGTGGATCGAGTCTACGCAAAACATATCCTAGAACACCTCAATGATCTTTACGGCATCTTTAAAGAAATCCATCGAATTTTAAAAAATGACGGTGACTTTATCATTGAGGTCCCCCATTTCTCTTGCCGCGTCGCCTATTCCGAACCTGAACATAACCGATTCTTCTCCTATTTTATGTTTGATAAGCTCATCAAGGCCATCTCTTGCAAAGTCCTCGTGAGAGAGATCACCTTTCATAAATCATTCCGAAGAACGGGAATTAAATTCCTCGCTAATCGCTATCCTGACGGCTACGAGAGGTTTTGGACGTACCTCTTTCCTGCAGAGAATGTCAAACTCCACCTCAAAATCATAAAATAAGAATGGGTACTGCGTTAGTCACAGGTGCCTCCACAGGCATCGGCTATGAATTGAGCAAGTTATTGGCTCGTGATGGTTACGACCTTGTTCTCGTGGCAAGAGACAAGCAAAAACTCTTGGAGGTTGCCGACGAACTCAAAGCTATTTCTCGTGTCTCGGTAAAACTCATCCCCAAGGACCTTTCCTATCCTTCTTCGCCAGATGAGATATTCGGAGAACTTCAGCGAGAATCTATTCACATCGACATCTTGGTTAATAACGCGGGCGTTGGCTCGTATGGGCTATTTGCCGATTCCGATCTCAGAAATCAGCTTTCTATGATCCAGCTCAATATGACCTCGCTCACCCATTTGACTCATCTCCTTCTTAAAGAGATGCTCCGAAAAAAGAAAGGGAAAATCCTTAACATGGCATCCACGGCTGCATTTCAGCCAGGCGGTCCTTTGATGGCGGTTTATTATGCAACAAAAGCTTATGTTTTATCCTTCTCCGAGGCTTTGGCTAATGAACTGAAGGGAACGGGCATAACGGTCACGGTTCTATGCCCGGGGCCTACTCAAACAGGGTTTCAAGAGAAGGCAAGAATAGGGAAGAGCTTTCTACTGAGCGATTTCATGGTCATGGATGCTCGGAAGGTTGCTCGGATTGGTTATAAGGGACTGATGAAAAATAAAACCATTGTGATTCCTGGCTTAAAGAACAAATTGACTGCGCTAGGAACAAAAATCTTTCCCCGAAGCATCGTGACTCGCATGGTAAGAATTTTCCAAGAGGTAAGGAGTTAAGAGGTGATACAAAAGATTGCTCTGATAGCCTCTATTCTTTTGCCGCTCTGGAATATTCCTTTGGTCGTCCGAATCATCCAAAGAAAGTCATCAAAGGATATCAGTCTCCTTTGGACCCTTGGAGTCTGGGTCTGTCTTATCTTAATGCTTCCGTCAGGAGTTGTTTCAAAAGATCTTGTGTGGAAAGTATTCTGTATTGTTAATTTCTCATTCTTCAGTTTGGTAGTAGCTGCAGTTTTGATCTACCGAAAAAAATAGGGCGGGCTAAGATTGCCCGTTTTTTAAAGCGGCGTTTCGTTCGTAAGCTTCCTTGATTCCTGGCTCGTGATCCATCACTTCATAAAAAGCTTGAGGATTGAGTTCCTTCAATTCTTGGTAGACTTCTAAAGCTTTGTCGACCTCCCCATCGAGCCAATAAGACCATGCAAGATGCCGAAGTGCACTCGGATGATGAGGGTGGGTTTCCAAAGCTTTTTTAGCCCAACGAATCCTATTTTCGTAACGGCTTCCCGAATAATGAACCATACGTAGATCAGCTGAGAATTGAAGTTCCTCATCAATTCCAAGCTCCTTCGCAATCTCATCATAAGGTCTCTCTTTGTCTAACTTCCACTCTCCTTCGGGAGCGATCCAATTTCTATCGGCAATTTCCTGGGCTAGCGCACGACCAACGAGAGAGTGACCCTTGAGCGAAAAATGAACGTTGTCTTCGATGACGGGTTCGCCCAGAATGCCACTGGGCACTTCTTGGATCAGAATCTTTTCCGTGTCAATCAATTCAAGCCCTTCCTTTTTTCGAAATTCCTCGTAGCTCTCTAAAATATCTTTGGTAGCCCGAAAAACGATCGCATCGTTATCTCTAGCCTCCTCAAAAAACTTTTTTGCCTTCTCAAATTCTCCTTTGGCGAAATAAATTTGACCCAGGCGAAAACAGAGTTTCGCCCGAGTAGGATCTACGGAGTAGGCCTCAGTTAAAAGTGCCAAAGCCTCGTCCAGCTTGTCTTGTTTCTGTTTCTTTATCCCCTCTTCTCTGAGTCGCCTCCACTTCAATAGCTCTTCGCGAGTGAGTTCTTTCATATGAACAGAGTGAAAAGGTGCAAAGTCTTTCAGGTTGGATACAGGCTTAAAGAATAAGGTATGAACACCTCTTGCTCTAGCCAACCTGTGAATGGCAAGGATATTTTCTCTAAAAAATGTGACATTCTCCCAATAAAAGGGTTTGCTTCTGGGAGTTATGTTCTCAGCTCCCTGCGTCAATGGCGATACTTCGATGGAACCGAATTCAATAGTATCCTCGGGTTTCTCCCTTTTGTATTTGAATCGTGACCTATAGATCCATCGAGAGATTGACGAAACGAAGCGACTCTTTCTTATCAATTTCTCTGCCTTCTTTCCAAATTTCTGATTCTCAGCTGCTACCCAATCCTTACGGTTTCGGTAAAGGAAGTCATTATGTCCGAGATAAAAGACAGCCAGATCAGGCTTATAGGCTAAGGTGTCTCTAAACGCATTGAGGGCGAAATCGGTCCCTCGACCCAATCGACAGAAGTTAACAATACGGATTTTCCTTTCAGGCAAGAAGTCCTTAAGGTAAGCCTCAAGCCACTTGGGGGGGCTTGAAATGGGCGCATAGTGAGCGCCATGAAAGGTTGACTCGCCGTAAACAAAAATCCTGTACTCGTCCTTTGGCTTCTGAGTGCTTAATTTTTCTTGATAGACTATCCTCTCGATAAAACGGGCGGTCCCTGGAGGCGCCTCCCCAATCCGAAATGCTGCCTCGAGAACCACAAAGAGGAGGAGACTTGAAATCAAAACTTGAAATGTTGCTCTAAGAAATTTTATCATCTGGGGTAAATGGTGGCCCTCTATAGTATAAGATTAAGTCTTGATTTCAAGTTTTTTTAAAAGAAAACGCTCCTTGTTCTTGGAAACTCTCGGTGTATAGTAATGGAAATCTATGAGGCGAAGGCGGGATCTCACTCTTGATGGTTAAGGTAACGGTTTACCAAAAGCCGACTTGTACAACGTGCCGAGAGGTGTACTCTGCTCTTAAAGAAAGCGGGGTTGATTTTGATGCCGTCAATTACTACCTCGACCCCATCCCCAAGGAAAAACTCAAGGAATTGATTCGAAAAATGGGGATAACCGCTCGGGACCTCGTGCGGACAAAAGAGCCGATCTACAAAGAGCTTAAGTTGGGTACGAGGGAGCTTTCGGAGAGCGAAATTGTGGATCTGATGGTCAAACACCCTGATTTGATCCAACGCCCCATTGTGGAAAAGGGGTCCAAGGCGATCTTGGCCCGTCCTGCGAAACGGATAAAAGAGATCCTTTAATGTAGGGGCAGGTTTAAACCTGCCCTACTACATTCGAATCAAAAGATAGAAAGCTTGACGTATTTTTTGGGATTCTTCTTGAAATCCTTGATGAGTTCATTGAGCTCACTTGTGATCTCAAGCAACCTGTCATAAAACCGCTCGTCATAAAAGAACTGTCCGACAGTTCCCTGTTTCTCATTGATCGCATTCAAAAGCTGTTGGGTTTCATTCAGCACATCGGATGCTTGACGCAGCGTTGTGTCAAAGTCACTCGCTGCCTTTCCCACAAGAGGCCTTTTTTCAGGAAGAACTCCTGATTTTCCATTCCCCATGGAAATATCGATATAACGATCCCCTAACATCCCTTGAGTTCTGACTGAAGGCAGCGAATCGGTTTTGATCCGGGCTCTCACATCAGAACGGATTTCCATTGTCACCTCTATTTGACTTCTCTTAGAACCATGACCCAGCGTAATATCTGTAACTTTTCCGACGGTCATCCCTCCCATAGTCACAGAGGACCCCCTCTTGAGCCCTCCTACATCGGCCAACCAGGCCCTGACTACGGATGTCTTTTTGAAAAGCAAACCTTTGTCTCCGCCCGCAAAGGTAACACCCAGCACCAAGAGAGAGAAGGCGGCAAAGGTTATGAGCCCCACTCTAAAATCACTCCAAGCTTTTTCCTGATCATATCCAGCCATATCTGAACTCCTTTTTCGGTGTTAGGTGCAGGAAGCGACGCTCATCGGATCAAGAAAAGCTCGAATCCTTTTGTCGCTTTGTCCCTTTAACTCTTCAGGCGTTCCTTCAAAAATGAATTTTCCTTCATGAAGCATCACAATCGAATCGGCCAATCGGAAGGCGCTTCCTACATCGTGTGTCACAATCACGATCGTGACTTTTCTCGTCTTTAATTTCAAAATCAACTGCTCTACATTAAAAGCATTCGTTGGGTCAAGACCTACGGTTGGTTCATCAAAGAGAAAAATCTCAGGGTTGGGGGCAAGGGCCCTGGCTATGGCAACCCTTTTTTTCATCCCCCCTGAGAGTTGGGCAGGACGAAGTTTTAAGGCTCCCTCTAACCCCACAAATTTGAGAACTTCTCGAACTCTTTCTTCGGTTGCTTTTGCGTCCATCAGATTATGTTCGCGGAGGCGATAACTTACATTTTCTCCCACTGTCATTGAATCGAAAAGTGCGCCCTGTTGAAAGACAATGGCCATGCGGAGTCTTGTCTTGACAAGCTCGCTTTCAGGAAGCTTGGATATCGCTTTTTCCCGAATATATATCTCCCCCTTTTTAGGTTTCAAGAGGCCAAGGATCGCCTTTAAAATCGTGCTTTTGCCAACGCCGCTTGGACCGAGAATGACCTTCGTTTCACCCTCTTTGATCTCGAGGTTAATATCCCTTACGACATCATCTCCTCCATAATGAAGAGTGACGCCCTTTAGATCAATGATGGGATTTGAATTTACCACCATGTAACAATGAAAACTTTGGTTAAAAGGAAGTCGAACCCAAGGATGGAAATGGATGCAAGAACGACTGCACGCGTTGTTGCTTCACCCACACCTGCCGAGCCGAATCCTGTTCGTATTCCCGAGTAACAAGAAACGACGCCAATAATAAAACCAAAAGTGAGGGATTTGATAAGCCCTCCGTAAACGAAAGCGGGAGTCAAGACTTCAAAGACAGAATCCCAATAAAAGAAGGAACTGATTTGAACCGCATATCGCGCCACAAGCCAACCGCCCACGAATGCAATCACATCACAGATGGCTGTTAGAACAGGTGTCATGATCGTGCAGGCAACAAGACGAGGTTCAACAAGTTTCTTAACAGGATCGCTCCCCTCGGCTCGAAGGGCGTCAATCTGTTCTCCAATAGCCATGGAAGCAAGTTCTGCTGCGATCGCTGAGCCCGCCCTCGCCGCAACCATCATCGAAGAAAGGACAGGTCCCAATTCTCGAATCACTGTCGTCCCGATGGGACGCCCAATGTAAGATGTGGCTCCGATGGTACGAAGTTCGACGATACTCTGGAGTCCAAGCACAAGCCCCATAAAAAGCCCCGTCAGAGTGACGATAGGAAGCGACCCTACACCAATTTCATCCATGTGACGGCGCGTGATGGAGCGTTTATAGGGAGGCGAGAAGGCTGAGACGACGGCTGCTTTGGTGAAAAGATAAATCGAACCTAACTCCTGGAAGAAAGCAAAGATATATTGAAGGGGATTTTGCAGTAAGTAAAGCGCGGCTTTATTCATTTTAACGGACGTATAGTCCCGTCAATGTATCGCCATTTTTTGGGCCGTGCTTAATTTAAAACTTTTTGCTACAGCTTAAGCCTTTTTAGGTGAGGATTCGGCTTCAAGGGTATACTGCATCAAGTAGTCGCGTATGGCCTCAGTCTGCTTGATAGAGTCTCCCTCAAGGATGTCCGTTAAGGGGGTTTGACCTTCGGGGAAAAAGGTTGGCATCATCGTCCCTGGTTGAAGCTTTTGAGGATCTTTTAACCACTCCACAACCCAGTTTGGTTTGAGTCTTTCTTTGGCAAGCGTCAAGTCGGGCGCGAGGAAGGATGCACTGAGTCCTGGTGCGGCCTGACCAGGCTGGTGACACTTTGTACACTGTAAGGCTTCAAAAAGTTTCTTGCCTGATTCAAGCATCTTGGGCGAAGGTTGCGTCTCGCTCTGATCAAATGAAATTTCCTGCTTTTCTCTATTGGAAAAATACTTAACAAGTGTGAGGATCTGATCATTCGTAAAGCCAAAGGTTGGCATCCTGAATTTAAGCCAAGGCCGAATGGTTGAGGGAGAACGCAGAAAGGAGTAGAGCCAGGTTTCATGGACCTTAGCCCCTTCCCCGTCAAGCGGAGGAGGAGCTAGGCCTGGATCTCCGAGCAATTCTTTTACCTTGCCACCTTTACCATCCAGAATATGGCAGCCCTGACAATTGTATTTGCTGATGAGAAATCTTCCCGCCTCTATCTCCTGCTCCTTCAAATTAAGAATCCTCAACATCTCAAAAGGAATTTTTTCCTGAGTAAGGCTTAGGAGAAAAGTTGTGAGCGCCTCGGCTTCCTCGTCTGTAAAACCAAAATGCGGCATCCTCAATTTCTCAAAATATTCCCTGATCCTGCCCTGATCAAAGATGCGAGGATTTTTGAGTTTCTGAGAAAACCACGCCTGCCGCGACCTTTCAATGGGAACGAAACCAAAGTCAAGCCTTTCTACCTCTTTTAACCCCTCATTGGAGAGTTCGGTTCCAATCTGTTTGGCCTGCTCAAAGCCTGGTATGCTGTGGCAGCCAAAACACCCTTGATTTCCTATGATCTCTTTTCCGAGTAAATCAAATTTACTTTCTTGGTCCATCTTAGAAAGTTCACTCATCGCCTCTTCATGGCGGAGCCTTGTCTTTAAGAAATTGAGAAGCATGGCATCCACGATTTCTGGCTTCACCTCAGGCAAGGGCTCTTTCTCAAAATTTTCATTCTGAAGCGTGAGGAGGTAACTTGTAATGTCCGCTGCCGCTTCATCACTTAAACGAAGGTTGGGCATCCTTGCATCTTTGTGATAATGTTTGGGATCTTTGAGCCAGGTGAAAATCCAGTCCGCTGTGGTTTTGCTTCCCAAACCAGAAAGATTCGGTCCAAATCGATTAACGCCCGCGCTTTCAACAGAGTGACAACCCAGACAGCCCACATTTTTGAAAAGCTGCTCCCCTTCCTTAGGATCCCCCTTTTTGGCCTTTTCAAGTTCAACGCTTGTTGAATGCTTGGTTAAATAAGTCGCAGTTCCAACGATCGCCGCGTTGTTCTTCTCTGTGTCCTCTGGTGAACTTGTATTACTCAAATGGAAGACACGGGGCATCACGGTGGCGGGACGAAAGGCCTTTGGATTCTGGAGCCAGCGAACAATCCAATCTTTGGTAACCTTACTGTTAATGTGGTCAAGGCCTGGGCCGATCTTCCACTGGTTTTCAAAGCCTTCTATTTTATGACAACCAAAACACCCGTACATTCGAGCGAGGTTACTTCCCTCATTTAACTTCTCGGCCTGAGGAATATCCACAACACCCCTATGGCATTTGGTGCATGAGGCCTCGACATGATTAAGCGGAAGCATCTTCTCTGTCCACTTTTCCAAAGGATGCCAATGGTATTTTTTCTCCCACGCTTTCTCTTGTTCCTCATTCTGAGGGGTGTGGGCCGTATCTTTAAATGTGAGGGAATGTCCATTTCCTCCGTGACAAACCGTGCAGCCAAACTTTTCAAGGGAATGGGGCGAATCAGAACCTACAAAAAGATCGAGTTTGGGATGCGTCTTGAAAGGCTGGGGGGCGTCTTCAAAACCTTTTTGATCAATCCCAAGATGACAGGTGGTGCAACGGTCCACCTTCTGCACCCTTGTGAAGTGGTAATCGTCCTCCAGATCTTCAAGGACCACTTGTTGAATCTGTAAGGTAGGACGGAGAAAATCGATCATGGGCGCATTGAGGAGAGCGGTAACAAGACCTGGCTTCAGTTTGGCGAGCCTTTTTTTTGCCTCATCCCTTTCTTGAGTGATTCGATCGATTTCCTTGGTGAGATGTTTCTCCTCTTCTTTTAAGGCGTTAACCTCGGCCTCTTTTTCCTCCTTACTTTTCTCAAGGTCCTCCACCTTAAGCCTCGCCTCTTCAAGTGAGGGCATGAGCGCCTCTAATTTCTTTTCATATTCACTAGCGCGGGGGTCTTTATGGTTTTGGTATTCCTCAATAAAGTATTTGTAGGAGTCTTGATATTGCTTGAGATCCTGATGTTTCGATTTAACCTTGGTAAGTTCAAGATCAAGCTTTGCGATTTCTTTCTGGATTTTTTTATATTCAGGCTTTTTGGCTTTGAAATTCTTGTGTGCCTCGGCCAATTCTTTCTCGAGAGATTCAAGTTTGGCCTTATCCACCTTCTCCTGAGCCGACTGAAGTTCGGCTTGAGTCTTTTCATATTTCAGGCGCACAAACTTTCTTTGCCAATTTTTCCATTCGCGACTGTAATCCTGACCAACCATCAGGATGAGTGAGATAAGCAGGGTAACGCTTGCTATTGCAAACCACACGAAGGTCTTGTCGACGCTGTAGAGTTTGGGAGACTCTTTAGGCACGGATGAACCTTAGATATTGAAGAAAAATTCTGGGAGGGCCACGATGTATTTCAAATTAAAGGCCCATCTGAGGTACATTTTGATAGGCAGGGCAACCATCGTAAGGAGAAGGGTTGCCAAAATGGAGTAACGCACAGGATCAAGCTTTTGATGAATTACTTTAAAGAAAGTCTTCGAAAGAAGAAGAGGCGCGGCGGTGTAATAAAGAATGATCACAGCGAATCCTGGAAGTTCACGAATGATCCAAAACTTGGGAAGTCCCCAGCCAAGCCACTTCACATAAATGAATTCTGAGAGGTTCACATTAAGAAGGGGTACAACCTTGTGAACATCCCACGCCTCGAAGGGTCCAAAGAAATTCCAGTTGGGTCCGCGCAGAAATGTCCCCACGACAATTAGAAGAATCCACAAGATCCAAAAGCCAAAAAGGAATGCGGTTATGGCGAAACGCCTCTGTTTAAAACTGTAGTAGCCTGAGCTCTTTGTATCCCGATCAATGTAAGGGATTGCGCAAAGACCCAGAATGATAAAAGTGGGAAGCAGGACCCCCGCAATCCACGGATCGTAATAGACAAGCATCTCTTGAAGTCCCAGGAAATACCAGGGCGCTTTGCTCGGATTCGGCGAAATGGTTGGATTGGCAGGTTCTTCGAGTGGCGCTTTTAAAAGAATGGACCAAATCACAAGACCGATCGCATAAAAAAGGGCAACCACAAATTCGATGAAGATAAGATAAGGGAATACGAGAACCTTCTCATTCGCCTCTGTCGCTTCAACAGTCGGAAGGCCCTGCTCCATACGGCGATCATTCTCCGTTGCCTTCCGAAGCGCAAACCAAGTGAAATAACCGAAGACAAAGATCATTGCCACAATAGGGACATTATCGGGAGCTGTCACAATCCTTCTGAAATTTTCATCGGTAAGTCCGATCCCGAAAAAGAGAAGAATAAGAAGGAGGGCACTCCCTGCTACCCACTTGCTCGTTGTGATTCTTGGAAAGCTAAGAATAAGGAAGAAGACTATGGCAGCAGAGGTAAATATGGTAACAGGAGATGAAATCGAATTAACAAACGTCTTAAAGGCTTCGATCATAGCGGTCCGCTGATTCCTCCATCCTTACGAATACGCCAAAAATGAACGGCCATGAGAATAACGGCTGCGGCAGGAATAGCGACGCAATGGAGGATGTAAAACCTGAGCAAAGCGCCAGCACCTACAAAACGGCCGCCGAGAAGAGCAAACCTTACATCACTTCCTGAATGAACAAGCTGAATATCCCCAATGCTGAGAAGCGCAGCGCCTGGGCCTTCGTGTCCGAGAAAGGGTGTGGCGCGTGCCATATTGCTTCCCACGGTAATCGCCCACATAGCAAGTTGATCCCAAGGGAGAAGGTAGCCTGTGAAACTGAGAAGCATCGTAAGGACAAGGAGGATGACGCCGACAATCCAGTTGAATTCACGCGGCGGCTTGTAGGAACCTGTCATAAAAACACGAAACATGTGGAGCCAAACTGTGATGATCATCGCATGGGCACCCCATCTGTGAAGTTCCCGCATAATCCCAAAAGGAACATGTTCCCTCAAGGCGACGATATCGTTATAGGCATACTCTACGGTGGGTCTGTAGTAAAACATCAGTAGGATCCCGCTGACTACAAGGGTAAGGAAGACAAAAAAGGAAAGTCCGCCCGCACACCAAGTAAAACCAAACCGAGCTCCTGACTTTCTCACCTTGACAGGATGAAGATGAAAGAAGACGTTTGTGAGAACAGTAAGAGCGCGGTCTCTTTCATCTGTACTGTAACCATGACGGAAGATTGATTTCCAAATCTGGGATCTCGTCGCCGATTTTTTGATCTCTTCCCAACTCGGCATGGCAAATTTTTTCTTAGGCCCAGGAGGTTGTCCAGGCATCTGGGCTTGTTCTGCTTCAGCCATTCTTTATTGACTCCTCAGAGGTTAAAGAGGAAGAAAGGCGCCAGGAAGATTCCACTGGCCTTTTTCCTGTTGAAATATTTTGCTTTTATCAATCAAAACCTGACCGTCTTCAGCCTGCGAAATTAAAACCCGCTCAAGCGGCCTTGGTGCAGGTCCTTCGAAGTTTATTCCTGTAGAGTAGAACCCGCTCCCGTGACAAGGACACTTGAATTTGTTCTCGTTGGCAAGCCAATTGGGCGTACAACCCAAGTGAGTGCAAACAGTGGAAAGCGCATACATCCCTACGTTTGTTTTGATGATCCAAACCCCGTATTTTTCCTTCCAGCGTTCGTCCACGCCCAATTCATACTCTTCGGGTTTGCCTGCCTTGAACGACATCTTAGGTTCAAAAAGGACGTTGGGAAACATAAACCTTAAGCAAAGAGACAAAGCGCCGAGGGTCGCCGCAGCAAAGCTGGCCCAGGCAAGGGTAAACCAAGAAAGAAACTGACGACGCGTTATCTTCTGTCCGTAAGGAGGATAGGGAGGTGTTGCAGGCGTGGGTCTTCCCTCGCTAACCTTCTCAGGAGGTGGGGCCTCAGCCATGAAGGGCTCCTTCTTTTTGATATTGGATGGCTTCAATGGCGGCTTGTCTCACCTTCAGGCTTTCGTCACCCTGAGCCAACGATTGAAGGAGAGGGATAAATTCAACATTCTTAAGCATGGCTAATCCTTTAACTGCATTCACCATCACATTCTCAATTTCTTGTTTGGACATCTGATGCGAAACGAGAATATTTCGGTCAAGCATCTTTAACAAAACTTCTTTTCCTGAATCATCACCCAGACGAGCAAGACTCAAGGCTGCATTCCAGGAAACATCGTCAACAGAATCATCCAATAGCGGTTCGAGCTTGGATACCGTTTTTTTATCGCCCAAAATGCCTAAAACATAAGCTGCGATTTTACGCAAATCTGCCGCTTCGCGCGAGAGAAAAGGTTCGAGATCGCGGACTGCCTCCCGCGCACCCAAATTGCCAAGCGCCCATATCAAATAGAACTGGACCTCTGCCTCCTCTTTGTCAAGTCTCTGACGAAGGGCGTAAACGGCCTCGGGATCTTTGAAACGGCTCAAGGCCATCGCCATATAGGACCTTGTTTTTGGATCGTAATGATCGGGATCGCTCAGGATATGAATGATCTCATTCATTACCCCTTTCCCCCGAATCATCTCAGGGTGGCGATTCAGCTCATTGGAGAGTTCAAAGGCCTTCTGCCAGCGCTTGCTTGGAGAGCCGCTTTTGATCGCAGCGATAAGTGTTTCTGGTGTTTCTTCCTCATGGGTGAGGAAGACAACCGTGCAGAGAAGGGCTGCCATTCCAATAGCGACGATGAGCGGAAAAAGAAAAAGCCCGTAAAAAAGCTTAAGTTTAGCCATGCGTATTGAAGCGAAACGCGAGGTAGGAAACAAAGAGCAAATCAATCCCCACTACAGCAAGTACGTAATGAAGGCCACCATCTCCAAATCCGTAACTATGGAGGCCAGCGGCGAGAACAAAATTCACGCCGTACCAGGCCATAAGAATCCCAAGGAAGGCAACCACTGCTCCGACGGCTGTGCCGAAATGTTCAATCCAGCCTACATAACGGGCATGGAGTACTGCTAAGTAACCAAAAAGTGCGATCAAGGCCCACGTCTCTTTAGGATCCCAACCCCAAAAACGACCCCACGAATCATTGGCCCATACGCCGCCTAAAATAGTTCCCGCTGCGAGAAGAACCACACCAATCTGAAGAGCACGGTAAACATACCCGCCGAGCTCTTCATGTTCTTTCTCCTTCTCTGGACGAAAGGCAAAACTGATGAGGTTTGCATGCCCGAGTCCCCACGCTAAAAGGAAAGCACCGTAGCTGAGCGTGATCGTAAGGACATGGATGGTAAGCCAGTAATTACTCCTGAGGACTGG
>JACQLI010000050.1 GCA_016204125.1 Candidatus Omnitrophota bacterium | reverse complement strand
CACTAAACCCCCCGCCCACAGGCGATTATTTACTCTCCCCATTAAAAAAATACTCTGTGTTGGAACCCCTGTCAAATCTAGATTTTTGGGGTATCTCGGCCGTCATCAGTCATGCATAACTTATGCTTAGCTCTGACCCCAACTAACTATCTGAAAAACCTCATTTATTAACTAATGACAAAACCCCTTGAAAAGATCTATTCAAGCCTTGGGTCAAGAAAACTTTTTTTTCTGAACGCTGAGAGGTTGCTATAATTGACGCATGCGTGACGAAATTCAACTGCTTCAATTTTTGATTTGCAAAGAATTCCTTGAAGGAAAACAGGATTCTTACACTGCCGAACTGGTTCATAGCAATATTTATGTGCCGAGTTTCCCCTGCTACTTGGGAGCAATTTACGCGGTGACTTGTTGGCGAAAAGACAAGCGCTTTCATAAAGAAATTATTGAATACAGCACGGATTACGGAACGGCTGCGAAAAGTCCCCACATGGATATAGAACCAGTCACGGACAGCGTCATCTTCCGTTGGCACAAACACCCTTTTCCAGTTGATTTCGCTATCGAAAAGCCGACAACTCTAACTATTCGTGTAATCCTAGACTGGAAAACAGTCTTTGAATCTTACATCTTGATTGAAAAATTATCTTAGGTGAGACGAGGCGGACTAGATAGCGTTGCCTCGTTTCCATTTGATGTTGCAGCCAACGCTCGGTTTTTGATCAGGGTTTACAGGTTTATCAGCTAAAACGGCCTCAATGGAGGCCCGTAAATCCTTCCCCGTCACAGGTTTTCCGTTCCCGGGACGACTCTCGTCAAGCTGTCCTCTGTATACAAGCTTTCTCTCGCGGTTAAAAAGAAAAAAATCTGGTGTACAGGCTGCAGAGTAAGCTTTGGCCACATTTTGACTCTCATCATAACAAAGAGGAAAGGCAAAGCTAAGCTCCTTAGCCATTTCTTTAAGCTTATCAGGGGCGTCATCTGGATAACCTGCTACATCATTTGAACTGATCGCCACAATGCCTATGTCCTTCATCGCATAGTCTTTGCCGAGTCTAGTGAGCTCCTTTTTGATGTGTTGCACATAAGGACAGTGTTTGCAGATAAACATCACGAGAAGTGCTTTCTTGCGAGCAAAAGTACGCAGTGAAATGGTTTGACCTGAAACAACATCGGGAAGGTCAAAATCAGGAGCATTGGTTCCAAGAGCCAACATTGTAGAAGGGGTTAATGCCATATTTGTGTTCCTCCTTGAGGAAAGATTTCAAGATCTTCTTCGATTCGATCAAAATCTTCGAGAATTCCCTCGTCTTCTCCCAACATTTCTAAGATAAAAAGTTCGCCGGCCATTCTTTCAAAAAGAATATCCTCCCCTTCAGATGAGCTTGTAGTCACCTTCGTCTTTTCTGAAAGAGAGACTGTCTGCGATACGGAAGGAGAAAGCTTGATCTCCTTTTTGAGGGATTGCGTTTGAAGATGGAAAAAGAACGCAAAGCCCAAAAGCAAAGCCAGAACGAATGCTAGAGAAATCCCCATTCCAAGAAATGGGAAGCCTTGGGGAATTTTGATTTTCTTTAACACTTCTTCTTCGTAGTTCTTCATAAGGTTTTCAGGGGGGCGTCTCAACTTATAGGACTCGAGTACCTTACGTATTTTCTCTTCTTCCTGATCAAATGCCATGATGAACACCCCCTTGCTCTTCTTGAAGGTAGGGAAGGATCTCCTTCTTGAATTTTTGAATAGCGAAATGGAGCGTAGCCTTCACCGTCCCTTCTGAAACCTGTACACTTTCACTGATTTCTTGGATTGAAAATCCTTCCATAAATCTCAAAGTAAAAACCCACTGTTGTTTAAAAGGGAGATTCTTGATAGCTCTTGCTATATGTTCGCCCAGTTCCTTTTGAAGAACCCTGACTTTAGGCGAAGCTACGGCGCTCTCTCTTCGTTCAAAGAACTCTTCCATTTTACTCTCTTCTTTCCATATAAGAAATCTCTTCCAGTTTCTTTTCCGAACAAAGTCTTGCGCTGTATTCATCAGAATCCGATAAAACCACGTGGAAAATTTGGATTTCATTTCAAACTTCTTTAAACCATGGTACGCCTTGACAAATGCCTCTTGTGAAACGTCTTTCGCATCTTCGTAATTGCCCACCGCAATAGAAGCAAGTTGCACGGCTTTCTCCATATGGCGCCTCACGAGTTCTGAATAGGCGGCTTCCTTTCCTTCTCGTGCCTCAATGACAAGGTCAAGATCGCTTTTATCAAGGGTCCCGTCGCCCTTCATCGATCCATCCTTTTGCGACGCATGAAACGTTCCCCTGAAACACGATCCTGTCTGCGATGATATTTTTCATACCTTTCTCTTACACGAGGGTGTTCTTCCATAAATCTTTGGAAGCGTTCGGGGTTTCTTTGTCTGGCCTCATCAAGACGCCTCAAGCGCTGGGCGGCAAATCTTTGAAAAGCCTGGGGATGACGCACCCTGAAATATTCAAGCTTTCTTTTCCTAAATTCCTTCTCCTTCTGGAGGAAGGCGCCAAACCTATCCTGCCGCTCGTGGCGGAGTTTCTCGAGGTCCTGTTTTAACCTCTCTTTTCTTTCCTGGATAATTTGATGATACGCTTCGGGATCTTGTTCTTTAAGAGCCTGCAATCTCTCAAATTCCTTAAAGACCATTTCCTCGGAGGAGGGTTCGCCTGCCTCGCCTCCCACCTCTGCATAAAGAGGAAGGTTACTCATCAGGATCAGAATGAGGATTAACTTACGTATCATTTCTCACCTTTCACCTATTAGACGGAAAAATACCCCAAAAGGTTTAAGGAAAATAAGACTGTCAATGGGGAACGAACTAAAGAGACTTAAAGAGGAAGGGTTGTGCCTATGGAGAGGCGGTTCTCGGTATAATCAAACCCAGAAATGTTGGAGTTTCTTCTCTCGTAGCGATAATCAAAGTGCCAAATAAGCCATTTCTTAGCCGCGTAATCGAACCCTAGGTTGATTCCAAAGGAATCGTCGGTCCGTTTAACACTGAGGGGACCCACAACCGCAGGTTCCTCGAAATCACGATTGGCAACGGAAACACCTAACCTGACTCTAACCTTAGGTGCCAGGACATATGAAACGCCTCCGTAAAGAAGTTTTTCGTCGAAGATGGTTTGGTTGTCGAAGGTAGCCTCGACCGGCCTTCTCAAAAGGACAATCTCAGCCGTTGTTTTCTCACCGAATGTTTTCTTCAGGGAAATGGATGTCACAAAGTAGTGAAAGTCGTTGCGGTGATCACTATGAACATTGCGTAGATTAACGCCCGCATTGGCAGAAACGACAGCGCCCCCAGGCATGATGCCTTGAAGCCCTACAGGCAAGAGTTCGTGGTAGGTTGTGCTTCTGGCAGGATCTTCGTCGTACTCGATAAAACCCAGACTGTAACTCAGATAGTATTTCATTTTATCCGTAATGTCCCAGTAAAGCCGTCCTGAGAACTTGTCGTCGTCATAATCGAAACGACGGTGGATTTCTGAGGCGTAATTTCTAAAAAAGTCCTGAAAGCTAAATTCTAAGGTATGTCTTTCGATCTTATATCCAGCAGTGATATTGACCGTGTTGTCTAGATAGTTTATAGGCTCAAGAAATCTAGCTCCTGCAGTAGCTCCTTCTTGTGCCAAATTTTCTGTCACGTTGATATAACTCTGTTGTGTGGGATAAAGATCCGCATAAGCTGCAAAAGCTTGATCTTGTTCATTCTGCTTTGGGAACTTCGTGAAATATTTGAATTCGGCCTCGTAGGCAACGCCTATCCGTCCATACTCTGCTTGATAGTCGATAGTCACTCCTGGAGTGTAAGTCCAAAGAAGGTCTGACTTATCTGGATCGGGTACTTTGAAGACGTTATCCGTAATATCAAACTGAGCCTTGAAGTAGGGCTTAACTCGCAGCGCGTATTTTTCGGCCCATTTATTTCTCTCGTCATTAAGCATCTTGAGGGGAGTTTTCTCTGCGAAAGTTTCAACTTCCCCTAGGGCTGTTTCTGTATATCTATCAATCTTTTCAAAAAGTGCCCCAAATGCTCTTGGGGTTTGAAAAGATGCAATGATGAGTACAATGACTACATAGGAGGCAACGGAGTGTGGCGTTGAGAGAATTTTTTTCATCAGTCTGGATTGCTTTGGACTCTAAAACGGTCGTTCAAAAAACCCTCTTGAATCGCTGCAGGGTCTATTGGTCTTTGAATAAAGGGTGGGCGAAAACGCAAAGCATCTCCGTACGGATCGCTTTGCTTCCCTAATGTGCCTGGTCCAAGACAGCCGAAGGCATAATAATCGCGATCACACCCCCCTGACTCGCGAAATTCAGGGCCTGGAGCAGGATCACAACTCCACCTTGTTACCTCTGAATCTGGGATTGGTCTTCCCGCATCATCTACTCGGTAGTAGGTGACGCAGGAAACGGAAATGGAGAGTAAGAAAAGAAGAAGAAAAATCCGAGAAAAATATTTCCTCAAACCAGTCCTCCCTTGTTTGGGTAGTAAATTAAAACAATCTCTTTTGCCTGTCAACAAGTTTTTTCAGGCAAAGGAAAGTCAATTTCAAACGCTGAATCGAAAGAGCATCACATCTCCGTCGCGAACCACGTAATCTTTACCTTCAATTCGAAGAAGACCTTTTTCTTTAACGGCAATTGCTGAACCAAACTTGATTAAATCGTTGTAGTTCATCACTTCGGCTCGGATGAAACCGCGTTCAAAGTCAGAGTGAATTTGTCCCGCCGCCTGGGGGGCTTTGGATCCCCGTTTGACTGTCCAGGCTCGAACCTCTTTCTCGCCTGCTGTAAAAAAGGTGATCAAATCGAGCAGTCGATAACCTGCCCGAATCAAAGAATGAAGGCCTGGCTCTTTGAGGCCAAGTTCTTTTAGAAATTCCTTTTGCTCGGTTTCGGAAAGATCAATGAGTTCTGACTCCACCTTGCCTGAGATCATCACCATCTCAGCCCCTTCTTTCTGGGCCCTTTCTTTGACAATCTGAACCAGTTTGCCTCCCTCGGGAAGATCAGATTCTGAGACATTAGCACAATAGAGGACAGGCTTTAACGTAAGAAAGGCCATATCACGAACGAGCTTCTTCTCTTCCTCAGTCAAACCTAATTTGCGCAGAGGCTTCCCTTCTTCTAATGATTTCCTCACTTTTGCATAAAGAGGCATTTTCTCCCGCGCATCCTTATCGCCCGATTGAGCGAGCTTTTCTGTTTTCTCATATCGTTTGGCTATGGTATCCAGATCTTTCAAACAGAGTTCGGTATCGATAATCTCGGTATCTCGAATAGGATCGACACTTCCTGAAACGTGAACGATATCAGGATCTTCAAAACAACGGACAACATGGAGAATGGCTTCCACCTCTTTGATATGCCCTAGAAATTGATTGCCAAGACCCTCACCCTCTGAAGCGCCTTTTACGAGTCCTGCAATGTCATAAAACTCAATGATGGTCGGTGTAGTTTTATCGGGATGATACAACTGAGTCAACGCGTCGAGGCGAGGGTCGGGCACAGGAACAATCCCTACGTTGGGATCAATCGTGCAGAAAGGATAATTGGAGGCCTGGGCTTTGGCCTTGGCAAGGGCGTTAAAAATAGTGGACTTGCCGACGTTGGGCAAGCCTACGATACCGCATCGAAATCCCACTTTAGATTACGCTTCCTTTATGAAATTTCGATGACCTCAACCGCAAAATGCAATTCTTTGCCAGCTAACGGGTGATTCCCGTTTACCACCACCACATCATCCTTGATTTCAGCAACTGTAACAAGTAACTGCTGGCCATCGGGACGAACCATTTGAAGGACGGTGCCGACCTGAATGTCTCCCTTAGGAAGCCTTGATTTATCAATTTCGACAAAGGCATCGGGGTCCACCACTCCGTAAGCATCTTCAGGGCCAACGATAACCTCACGGCGATCACCCACATTAAGCCCCTCAAGTCGTTTCTCAAGACCGGTGATGATCTGCCCCTTTCCTTGGATATATTCGAGGGGTTCACGGCCTTCAGAACTGTCGACAACTTTACCGTCTACGGTAAGCGTGTAATGAATTTTAATTTTTTTCCCGTCCTCAATCACAGTTTTTTCACCCTCCTGACTATACCCGTTAATTGACGTAAAAACAAATAGTCCCACTGCCCACAATAAGTGTTTTAGTTTCATGAAAAACCTCCTTAACGAATTTTGACTGCGTTTTCACCCACAAGGGACTCAATAGCCTGGAAAAGTTCATCAGTTGTTTCCACGCGAAAATCATCCCCAGGCTGAATCACCGCGGTTTTCCCATTAGGGTCGCGGAAGCTTAGGTAAACAGGAATTTTACCTTTGTGGGAACACAAAATATCTTTCAGTTTCTGCAAGAGCTCAGGATCGAGGCCGGCCGTATGGAGATCGATCGAAATAAGCCGAGTGAAACGTTTCTTCACCTCATCTAAAGGAACGATCTCTTCCGCAATAACTTTAGGCACGTCGTCCCTCGAATTGATTTTACCCCGAATAAAGATTGTCGCATCTTTTTTCACCAGCGCGGCGCTCGATTTGTAAAGCTCAGGGAAAACAACGATTTCGCAGGATCCACTGAGGTCCTGAAAAGTCAAAAAGCCCATCCGATCGCCCTTTTTGGTTGTGATCTCCTTTACCGCATCAACCACTCCCCCAAGCGTGACTTCCTCTTGATCACGGAATTCGGACAAGGTATCTGTTGAGGCTGTGGCGTAGTTCTTAAGTGTCTTCTCGTACTTACTCAGAGGATGTTTGGTTACGTAAAACCCCAAGAGCTCCCTTTCGAAAGCGAGAATCTGACTCTCAGGCCATTCAGGAATATCAGGCATTTCGGATTGACCACTCAGATCGGTCTCCGTAGCGGCCCCACCAAAGAAAGAGAACTGGCCACGTTGACGATCCTTCTGAGCCGTGGAACCTACTTCCAGTGCACGGTCAAGCATAGCCATCAGTTGAGACCTTCTATAGCCAAACTCGTCGAATGCGCCACATTTAATCAAACTCTCAAGCACTTTGCGATTACATACACGCGGGTCCACGCGCTGGGTGAAATCCATAAAAGATCGAAAAGGTCCTCTCCCTGTCCTTGCTGCGACAATCGATTCAATGGCTGTGCTTCCAACATTTTTTACCGCCGTGAGGCCGAAGCGAATTCGATTTTCACCAACACACGTAAACTCGGAGTAACTCTCATTGACAGACGGAGGAAGAACTTCGATCCCCATTTTCTTACAGGCCTCAATGTAGCGGACCACTTTGTCTGTATTTCCCATTTCTGAAGTCAGGAGGGCTGTCATGAATTCAATCGGATAGTTGGCTTTAAGGTAGGCTGTTTGAAAAGAAATGAAAGCGTATGCTGTGCTGTGACTTTTGTTAAAACCATAACCCGAAAAATACTCGATCAGATTCCAAATCTTTTCGGAAACCCGTTCGCTGATTCCGTTCTTCTGACACCCATCGATAAATCCCTTTTTCTCCCTTTCCATGATTTCAGGAATCTTTTTCCCAATCGCGCGGCGCAAAAGATCGGCTCTCGCCAAACTAAAACCCGCGAGTTCACTCACAATCCGCATCACTTGCTCTTGGTAAAGAATAATACCGTATGTTTCTTTGAGAATCGGCTCCAGTTTGGGGTGATCATACTGGATAAGAGAGGGGTTGTGCATCCTTCGAATGAAATCGTCCACCATCCCGCTTCCCAAAGGTCCTGGCCGATAGAGGGCAAGAAGGGCGACAAGGTCGCCGAAACGTGTCGGCTTCATTTTCTTCAAGAGGTCACGCATCCCGCTTGACTCCAGCTGGAACACACCAGATGCGTCTCCTCGGCCTAACATCTCATAAGTAATCCGATCGTCGAAAGGCATATCATGGACGTGAATGCCAAGGCCTCGGGTGCGTTTGACGATCTTGCAGGCTTCATCAATCACGGTGAGGGTTCTGAGTCCTAAGAAATCCATTTTGAGAAGGCCGATCTTTTCAAGGGCTGTCATGGAATACTGAGTGGTTACCTGGTCATCAGCCTTGAAAAGGGGTGTGTATTCCGTAAGCGGAACATCTGAGATCACAACTCCTGCCGCATGAGTGGAGGCATGTCTGACAAGTCCCTCGAGTGATTTGGACGTTTCGATGAGATTTCCAATTCGCTGATCCGTTGCCGCCAGCTCCTTCAGCTTAGGTTCTCGTGTAAGGGCCTGATCGATCGTCATATTGAGTTCCATGGGAATGAGCTTGGCGAGGCGATCCACTTCAGGATAACTGAGTCCCATCACACGCCCTACATCTCGAACCGCGGCGCGGGCCGCCATGGTTCCAAAGGTAATGATCTGCGCGACGTTCTCGACTCCATACTTTTTCTTTACATAATCAATCACCTCATCCCGTCTCTCATAACAGAAGTCGATATCGATATCGGGCATGGAAATTCTTTCGGGATTGAGAAAACGTTCGAAGAGAAGCCCATGAATGATCGGATCGATGTCTGTGATTCCAAGCGAATAGGCAACAAGACTTCCTGCTGCAGAGCCCCGACCAGGGCCTACAGGAATCCCTTTTTCCTTCGCATAACGGATGAAGTCCCAAACCACTAGGAAATAACCTGTGAAACCCATTCTGTTGATCAAAGAAAGCTCATATCTGAGTCTCGCTTGATATTCGCCAGGAATTTCTCCATCCAATCGTCCTCTGAGGCAGATAAAGCAGAGTTCCTCGAGATAGCCCTCCTTGGTCTTCCCTGCGGGCGGCTCAAAGTGAGGAAGATGCGTCTGATTGAAATGAAGTTCGAGATTGCACCGCTCTGTAATTTCTAGAGTAGCCTTCAGCGCCTCTGGAATTTCGCTGAAAAGCGCCTCCATTTCCTCGGCCGATTTGAGGTAATACTGATCCCCCTGATAACGCATCCGATTCGGTTCGTCGAGAGCAGATCCCGTACCAATACAGATCAGGGCGTCATGGGCTGCTGTGTCCTTTTGATAAATGTAGTGGGAGTCGTTCGTCGCTACTCTCTTCAGACCAAATTCACGGCTCAGCCCTTCGTAAGCACGAATCACTCTTTTCTGAGGCTCAAGACCCAGATCTGAAATCTCCAAAAAGAAATTTTCTTTTCCGAAGATATCCACAAATTCTCGGATCGCTTTTTTGGCCTCCTCGGGGCGTTCATTCCAGACATAGTAAGGAACTTCGCCTTTGAGACACCCCGAAAGAGCGATGAGACCCTCCGAATGTGTCTTCAGAAGCTCTTTGTCAATACGCGGTCGGTAATAGAATCCTTCCAAATAACCCGCGCTGGTAAGTTTCATCAGATTCTTGTAACCGACTTCGTTGCGGGCAAGGATCGTTAAATGGAACGATGCCTCTTTGATTCCATGAGCCTGTTTGTCAAAACGCGAACCTGGAGCAATATAGGCTTCCATTCCAATGATCGGTTTAATGCCATGTTTCATTGCTTCCTCATAAAACTCGATTGCGCCAAAAAGATTGCCGTGATCGGTCATCGCAAGGGCAGGAAAACGGAGTTCCTTGGCCCGCTTCATGAGGTCGGGTATTTTCGACGCTGCGTCTAGGAGACTGTATTGGGTGTGACAGTGCAGATGGACAAATTCAGCGTGTGGCATATCTTTTCATTCCCACTCAATGGTGGCAGGAGGTTTACTTGATATATCGTAACAGACTCGATTAATTCCCCTAACCTCGTTAATGATTCGGTTTGAAATACGGCCCAAAAGATCTTCTGGAAGCTTCGCCCAATCGGCAGTCATTCCATCTTGTGAAGTAACGGCCCGAACGGCAACCACGTTTTCATAGGTTCTTTCATCTCCCATCACTCCAACGCTTTGGATAGGAAGAAGCACAGCAAAAGCCTGCCATAGTTTCTTGTAAAGTTGAGCCTTTTTCACTTCGTCAATCACGATCCAATCAGCGCGTCGCAAAAGATCAAGTCTTTCTTTAGTCACTTCACCAATCACACGGACCGCAAGGCCTGGTCCTGGAAAAGGCTGACGGTCTACGATTTCAGAGGACAAACCAAGGGCGCGACCCACTTCGCGCACTTCGTCCTTAAAAAGCATCCGAAGGGGTTCTACCAGTCTAAACTTCATTTTACTCGGAAGTCCACCCACATTGTGGTGAGATTTAATGGTGCTGGTTGGCCCCCCAAAAACAGAAACCGATTCGATCACATCTGGATAAAGCGTCCCTTGGGCGAGAAAAGGCACTTTCCCAAGCTTTCTTGTTTCTCTTTCAAAAACCTCAATAAAGAGCCTCCCAATCGTTTTGCGTTTAATCTCTGGATCTGTTACGCCCTGAAGCGCCTTCAAAAATTCTTTTTCTGCGATCACCGAACAAATTCGCATCTTGAAATGATCTTCGAAAACTTTTTTCACCCGCTTCGCTTCTTCAAGGCGCAAGAGGCCGTTATCCACAAAAATACACGTCAACTGTTTTCCGATGGCTCGATGGATGAGTACTGCTGCTACCGAAGAATCGACTCCCCCTGAAAGGCCAAGAACAATCTTCTCTTTTCCAACCTGTCTTCTGATCTTCTCAATGGATTCTTCGATGAAGGAACGCGACGTCCAATCGGCTTTTACATTTGAAATTCGGAAAAGAAAATTAGCGAGAATTCGATTTCCAAGAGGCGTATGGACCACCTCGGGGTGAAACTGGACACCGTAGATTTGTCTCTTTGGATCACGAATGGCGGCATAAGGAGAGTGGGTGGTATGGGCAAGCGCCTCAAAACCTTTTGGGAGCGCGACTAACTGATCACCATGACTCATCCAACACGTAATTCTTCTTGGAAGACGATGAAACAAGCCGTCTTTTGAATCCACAAAAAGCTCTGCGTGACCGTACTCGCGATGCTCAGAGCGTTTGACCTTTCCTTTCAAGAGGTGGCCGATCAGCTGAAGACCATAGCAAATTCCAAGAATGGGGAGACGGGTATTGAGAATACGAGGATCGGGAAGTGGGGCTTTTTTCTGGTAGACGTTCGCAGGTGAACCAGAGAAAACGATCGCTTTAGGATATTGTGATAAAACTTCTTCAAGACGTGCGTTATAGGGAAGAATGACAGAAAAAACTTTTTGTTCGCGGATGCGACGGGCTATGAGCTGGGTGTACTGCGAGCCAAAATCAAGAACAACAACCGTATTAAGTTTCATTTTTGTTCTTCACTCTTTCCGCCAAACTACTTGGCGGATCCGCCACGCTGTGTGGCGGACACCTTATTTCATCATCCCCACCCGTTGGGCTGCCTGAAAGAGCTTTCCTTCTGTCCTGATTGCGGGAGCAATCACAATTTCCGTTAATTGAAACTCTTTGATATTCCGCGCCCCGACATTACCCAGACAAGTTCTGAGAGCACCTACTAAATTTTGGCTTCCGTCATCCAATTTGGCTGGACCAAAAAGAATCTCTTCAAGAGTCCCCGTAGTTCCAACGTGAATCCTTGTACCTCGGGGTAGGTTTGCATGCGGCGTTGCCATTCCCCAGTGATATCCACGGCCAGGAGCTTCTTTTGCCCGGGCAAATGCAGAACCGATCATCACCGCATCCGCCCCACAGGCAAAGGCCTTGCAGACATCACCCCCTGTTGACATTCCTCCATCAGCAATAATGGGAACGTAACGGCCTGATTTCTTGAAGTAAAGATCACGGGCTGCTGCGGCATCAACAGTGGCTGTGACTTGAGGCACACCAAGACCCAAAACCCCCCGAGTGGTACAAGCAGACCCTGGCCCAATTCCGACGAGAATAGCGGCGCACCCTGTTTCCATAAGTTCCAACGCAACTTTGTAGGTAACACAGTTACCGAGAATTACGGGAATCTTCATTTCCTTGCAGAATTTTTTAAAGTCGACCACCTTGTAGGCTTTTGCAATGTGCCGAACGGTTGTGACTGTTGACTGAATCACGACGATATCTGCGCCAGCCTGCTGTGCAATTTTCCCAAATTTCTCTGCATGTTGAGGAATCGTGCTGACGACTGCGGGAACTTTCCCCTTCTTGATCTCCCGAACCCTTTTCGCAATCAGTTTCTCTTTGATCGGTTCAACATACATCTTTTGAACAAGTTCTGTAGCTTTCTCAGGAGTTGCCTTGGCTATTTTACCGAAGATTTCGTCTGGGTTTTCGTAGCGGGTTTGCACACCTTCCAAGTTAAGAACTGCGATTCCTCCCCATTTGCCCATTTTGATGGCAAAGGCAGGGTTCACAACCCCGTCCATCGCGGACGCTAGAAAAGGGATGGGAAAACTTTGACCGTTGATTTTCCAATGAATATCCACCTCATCGGGATTGACGGTTACTTCGCCGGGAACAAGGGCGATTTCATCGAAACCGTATGCTCGTCTCGCCTTTCGATCTCTTCCGATAAACTCAGCCATACTCGCTCCTTAATAAAACACAAAGGGCCAGACATTTTGTGTCTGACCCTTTAGTTTTGCGTCGATTCTGCTGACCATAGGGTATGATAAACGAGAACCGACCAATTTGTCAATTTCTACTTATTTCTTTTTTTCTTCTTCTTCCTCTTTTGGCTTTTCAGAGATCGCGCACTCGGTTGTGAGAATCAGACCTGCGATCGAGGCCGCATTTTCGATGGCGATTCGAACTACCTTTGTGGGATCGATCACGCCCTGCTCGGTGAGATCGCCATATTCAAGCTTCTCGGCATTGAATCCAAAATTACCTTTCTCCTGAAGTATACGACGGACAACCACCGAGCCATCCCACCCCGCATTTTCAGCAATCCGTCTGGCTGGTTCCTCAAGTGAGCGGCGGACAATGGAGGCCCCAGTAGCCTCGTCACCAGAAAGCTTAAGAGACTCAACAGCTTGGATGGAACGAAGCAAAGCAATACCTCCGCCAGCAACAATCCCTTCTTCCACGGCGGCTCGTGTGGCATGAAGCGCATCTTCGATCCTGGCTTTCTTCTCCTTCATTTCCACTTCGGTTGCTGCACCCACCCGAACGACCGCAACGCCTCCAGAAAGTTTGGCAAGTCTTTCCTGGAGTTTTTCTTTGTCATACTCAGAATCTGATTTCTCAATTTGAGCCCGAATCTGTTCACAACGGGCCTTGATATCTTTCTGAGAACCTGCACCGCCCACAAGGGTCGTGTTATCCTTATCCACTACCACACGCTGGCAGGTTCCAAGCATCGAAAGATCGGCACTCTCCAGCTTCACACCCAGATCCTCAGAAATAAACTTTCCTTTTGTGAGAACGGCAATATCGTCGAGCATCGCCTGACGTCTGTCGCCAAAACCAGGCGCTTTAACCGCGCAGACGGGTAAGATTCCTCGAAGCTTATTCACCACAAGCGTTGCAAGCGCCTCTCCTTCTACTTCTTCGCTGATGATAAGAAGAGGTTTTCCGCTTCTTGCCACCTGCTCAAGGAGAGGAATCAGCTCCTTCACAGATGAAATTTTCTTTTCATAGATCAAGATGTGAGGCTCCTTGAGAACACATTCCATCCGTTCGGCGTCTGTGACAAAGTAGGGAGAAATATAACCACGGTCAAACTGCATTCCTTCCACGAGCTCGAGTTCTGTCTTTATCGTGTTGGACTCTTCAACCGTAATCACTCCCTCCTTCCCCACTTTCTCGAGGGCTTCAGCCAAGAGTTTCCCGATTGCAGAATCATTATTAGCGCTGATGGTCCCAATCGCTTCGATGTCAGGACGTCCCTTGACGGACTTGGAGAGCTTTTTTAAGTTTTCAACCACTGCCTGAGCAGCTTTTTCGATTCCCCTCTTAAGGGACATGGGATTAGCGCCTGCCGTGACATTCTTAAGACCTTCTGAGACGATGGCCTGGGCAAGAACAGTTGCTGTTGTGGTCCCATCGCCCGCAAGCTCAGAGGTTTTCTCAGCAACTTCTCTTACCATCTGGGCGCCCATATTTTCGTAAGGATCCTTCAGATCAATTTCTTTGGCGACAGTGACGCCGTCTTTTGTAATAATAGGAGCGCCGAACTTCCGTTCGAGAACTACATTACGTCCCCTCGGACCCAGTGTCACGCCTACGGTCTTGGCTAGGGTATCAACACCCTTTTTGAGACGGGCTCGTGCTTCTTCGGAATAGGAAAGCTGTTTAGCTGACATGGCTTATTCTTTCTCAAAGACAGCTAGGATTTCGCTCTCTTTTAAGATCTTGTGCTTTTTGCCGTCGATCACAATTTCATCCCCAGCATATTTGTTATAGAGCACACGATCTCCCTTTTTTACTTCGATGGGTTGAATCTTCCCGGACTCGAGAAGTTTCCCGCTTCCCACCGCAACAACTTTCCCTTCGGTCTTTTCTTCCTTTGCGGTGTCAGGGAGAATGATTCCCCCTTTTGTCTTCTCATCAGCTTCCAGAACTTCTACCAGAACATTGACACTCAGTGGTCGAATTTTCATACTTCGGTCCTCCTCAACAATTTTAAATTTTAAAT
>JACQLI010000049.1 GCA_016204125.1 Candidatus Omnitrophota bacterium | reverse complement strand
CTTGAGGACCTGGCTTACGACGCGGGCCCCGGTCAGTTCTTTGAAAAGGTAAATCGCCCGTTCCTGACCCAGATCAACACCTTCAGGATCAACTCTTCAATCGAAACGGTAAGAATACTCGCTTGTTAGACCGAGCCTGAGAGAAGTCTTGCGAACCCACCTCGGATGAAAAAAGGCCGATTCGAGAAGAATGTTTCTTGTGCGTTCTGTAACTTCAGTTTCGCTTCCGCCCATGACACCCGCCATAGCAACCGCACGTTCACGATCTGCGATGACGAGGTCGTTTGGATTCAAGGAATACCGCACACCATTGATAGCTAGAAAAGACTCTTCGGCCTTCGCGCGGCGAATTTGAACTTCTTTTCCCCGTAAAAGGTCCGCGTCAAAAGCATGAAGCGGCTGCCCCACTTCCAGCAGGACATAATTGGTGATATCCACAATCACATTAATGGACCGAAGGCCGCAGGCGAGAAGGCGATTCTTCATCCAATCAGGAGTTTCTCTCATTTCTACACCTTCAAGGAGGCAAGCTGTGTAATAAGGACAACCTTCCGCCTCCCGAAGATCGAGCTTCCAACCTGATGGCATGGGTCGATGGGTAGGGTTCTGAACAGGGGGAAGTTTAAGGCCTGTATTTTCAACCGCTCGGATTTCTCTGGCTATGCCCAAGTGAGACAACCAGTCAGAACGGTTGGTTGTAATTTCAACTTCGAATACCGTATCACGAAGTTCTGGCTTTGCTTCAATATGTTTGACTTCAAGGCCAGCCATGGTGAGCTTGTCAGCAATCCGCTCAAGAGGCGGAGAGAGCGTAATGAAATCTTTGAGCCAATTGGTGCTAATCTTCATCAGAATTGCCTTAAGAATCTGAGATCATTCTCACAAAACATCCGAATATCAGGAATCCCATGTCGCAACATGGCGATCCTTTCCACGCCAAGACCAAAGGCAAAACCTTGTACCCTTTTGGGATCATACCCCACCTGCTCAAAAACTGCGGGGTCAACACTTCCTGCTCCGAGAAGCTCAAGCCATCCTTTCCCCCCACAAACACTGCAACCCTTAGCCTGACAAAGAAAGCAATTGACGTCTACTTCAGCGCTTGGCTCAGTAAAGGGGAAAAAGTGCGGCCGAAAACGAATCTTGGTATCGGGCCCTAAGAGTTTTCTTAAAAAAAGCTGAAGGATTCCTTTGAGCTCGCTAAAAGTAGTTCGATCGTCCACCATGAGCCCTTCAATCTGATGAAACATAAAGGAATGGCTGGCATCAACCTGGTCAGGACGGTAAACTCGGCCAGGAGCGACGATACGGAGCGGCGGCTTACGCTTCTGCATCACTCGAATCTGAACCGTCGAGGTCTGTGAACGAAGAAGGTAGGGTTCACGATTTTCTTCTTCCTTCGTATAAAAAGTGGCGAATGCATCGCGCGAAGGGTGATCGAGAGGAATATTGAGGGCCGTAAAGTTGTGAAACTCTGTTTCGACTTCGGGTCCTTCCACGACTTCAAAACCAAGCCGCTCAAAAAGACCTGTAATTTCTCTAACGGTTTGAGTGATCGGATGGAGTCTTCCGTAAGAGGGGCGCAGACCAGGAAGGCTCGGGTCAAACGACTCGTCTTTCTCACCATGCGAACTTGCTAGAGAAGATTTCTTCTCCTCCATCTTCCGTTCCAGAGTGATTTTGAGTTCGTTGAGCTCTCGACCAAGCGGGCGGCGTTCCTCCTCAGAAAGTGTCTTCAGCTCTTCAAAAAGACGGGTGACCTTTCCTTTTCGGCCGAGGTAGGCTACGCGGAATTCTTCGAGAGACTGGTGAGAAGTAACTTGATCGAGGCGACTGGATGCCTCACGCGCTAGAAGGCGAAGTTCTTCGACATTCACTTCTGAGACTTCGAGATGTTTACGAGTTTCTTAAAAACTTCTCCGTTACGGACTGCAAGATCGGCAAGGGACTTACGGTCAAGCTCGATCTTGGCGCGTTTGAGGCCTGCGATAAAACGCGAATAAGAAATACCCTCCTTACGGCAGGCGGCGTTGATGCGGGTATTCCAGAGGGCCCGAAACTGACGCTTCTTCAGACGACGGTGACCAGTGGCAAAGCGAAGCGCTCTTTGAACAGTCTCTCTCGCTGTTCGGTAAAGCTTTCGTCTACCGCTGAAAAATCCTTTTGCGCGGCGAAGCCACTTCTTTCGTCGCCTTCTTGTGGCTGGTACATTGGTAACGCGCGGCATGGATAAATCCTTTCTCAGTCATAAGGCAAAAGAGTTTCGATTCGCTTCTTGTCGGTTTCATCGACAAGTTTCCATCCGCGAAGTTCCCTTTTGTCTTTAGAACTTTTATCGGTTAGGAGGTGACGCCTTGAGGTTTTGGGCCTTAAGACTTTTCCTTTAGAGCTGATTTTAAAACGCTTTTTGGCTGCTTTATTTGTCTTTATTTTCGGCATGCTTAGTCTCGGTACTTTTGGAAGTCCCGCCTTTCTTATTTACTTTCGGAGCTATATAAAGGTGTAAGGCCTTTCCCTCTAGACCGTCGTTACGTTCCACGGCTCCCCAGTCTGTAAGGTCTGCGATAAAATGCTGAACCACCTTCTCCCCCAGATCCATATGGGTAATTTCTCTTCCTCGAAACATGAGAGTGAGTTTGACCTTATCTCCCCTTTCGAGGAATCGACGCGCATGAGCTAATTTGGTTTGATAATCATGTTCGTCAATTTTACTGGTTAGTTTGATCTCCTTAACATTAATGATCTTATGTTTCTTACGAGCCTCTTTTTCCTTCTTGCTCAGGGCATAAAGGAATTTACTGAAATCAAGAATTCGGCACACGGGCGGCTTGGCTTGTGGAGCTACTTCAACGAGATCAAGCCCTTCTTCGCGTGCCAGACGAATCCCTTCCCTCACATCCACGATTCCGATCTGCTCACCCTTCGCACCGATGAGTCGGATCTGGGGAGACCTAATCCAATCGTTGATTCGAATTTTGCTGTTACCTGGGCTCAACGGGACTCCGCAATCTCACGATGCAGCATTTTACAAAATTCGCTCAGAGAGTTTTCTCCAAGATCTTTACGACCCCGCCCTCTGACAGAGACCCTTCCGCCCTGAACTTCTTTATCTCCTATGACCAAGGTGTACGGTATTTTCTCCAGTTCTGCCTCTCGAATTTTATAGCCTATTTTCTCAGGTCTGATATCCAGATCGGCTCGAAACCCTTCTTTCAATAGTTCGCCGTAAAATTCCTTTGCCTTTTCTTCCTGTTTCTCGGAAATGGTTGCTACTCGAACCTGCACCGGAGCGAGCCATGTTGGGAAAGCACCTCCGTAATGCTCAATCAAAATGCCAAGGAATCTTTCCACAGAACCAAATACGGCCCTGTGAACCATGACCGGCCTTTTCTCTTTGCCGTCTGCCTCGACATAGCCCAATCCGAAACGTTCGGGCATTTGAAAATCAAGTTGAATAGTCCCGCACTGCCAATCGCGGCCGATCGAATCAGTAATCTCAAAATCGATCTTAGGACCGTAAAAGGCGCCCCCTCCGGGCTGAAGTTCGTAAGCAATTTTATTCCCTTCGAGCGCTCGCTTCAAGCCTTCTGTGGCCCGCTCCCAGAGCTCATCTGAGCCCATCGAATCTTTAGGGCGGGTTGAAAGACTCATGGATACCTCCTCAAAACCGAATCTCTTGTAAACACGAAGAATAAGGCGGATGACTTTGGTGATCTCTTCCTCAATTTGACTCTCACGGCAAAAGATATGGGCATCGTCAATCGTGAAGGCCTTGACGCGAAAGAGCCCGTGAAGAACGCCAGAGCGCTCATAGCGGTGAACAAGGCCAAGCTCTGAGAGCCGAATAGGAAGATCACGATAAGAGTGAAGTTCGCTCGAGTAGATCAGCGTGCTTCCAGGACAGTTCATCGGCTTCACAGCCATCATCCCTTCTTCGGTTTTGGAAAAGAACATGTTTCCATGATAATGCTCATAATGTCCGCTTTTCTTCCAAAGCTCTTCCCTGAGAAGTGTGGGGGTCCTGATTTCTTGATATCCCTCTTTGGCGTGTTCCTCCCGCCAATATCCGATCAGGGTCTCATAGAGAAGAGCGCCCTTGGGATGGTAAAAAGGAATGCCAGAGGCTTCGGAATGAAAGCTAAAAAGTTTAAGTTCTTTTCCAAGCTTTCGATGATCACGTTTTTTAGCCTCTTCTAATCGCTTAAGATGTTTCTCAAGCTCCTCTACTGAATAAAATGCTGTCCCATAAATTCTCTGAAGCATTTTATTGCGCTCATCGCCCCGCCAGTAAGCGCCGGCCACAGAAAGGAGCTTGACCGCTCGGATTTCTTTGGTGTTCTTCACATGATTTCCCCGACAAAGATCCACAAAGGGACCGTTTTGATAAAGTGACACTTTTGTTTCGGGGATATCGTCAAGAATCTGAATCTTGTAAATCTCTCCCCGCTTTTTAAAAAACTCGCGCGCCTCTTCTTTCGAAGTTTCTTTTCGCGTAAACTCTTGCCCCTCTTCAATGATTTGCTTCATCTTTGTCTCAATACGAGTTAGATCTTCCTCTGTGAAAGGCTCGTCGCGCTCAAAGTCATAATAGAATCCGTCTTCAATGGCGGGGCCGATCGCTAATTTTGTTCCCGGGAAAAGGATTTGAACAGCCTGGGCAAGCACATGAGAAGCAGAATGTCTTAAACGTACAAGCTCCTCGGTCATTAAACTAAAAGATTATCTGGGGAAACATCAGGCGGGCTGGCCAACGGGCGTAGGAGATTTTTGGGCTGATTTCGTACGGTTCTTCAGGCGTTTGAGGTAAGCTTTTCTGCGGCTTCTTTTCTTTCTTTTGTCCCAGTCTCTACTCATAAAGGCACGTAATTTTCATTCGAACCACTCAGAATGTCAAGCATTTTTAAGGAACTCTGGGCGGTACAGGGATCGAACCTGTGACCTCTACCATGTCAAGGTAGCGCTCTAACCAGCTGAGCTAACCGCCCGCAGGGGTGCGTATTTTAGCATATTCTTCGAGTATCTTTTTGGCCTTGAGGACAGCTTGGGCACGGTGAGAGACTCGATGCTTCATCTCAGCCGATACCTCTCCAAATGTTTTTCCGTAGGGTCCGTAGATGAAGATGGGGTCGTAACCAAACCCCCCTGATCCGCGCATCTGGTGAGCAATGCCTCCATGCACCTCCCCTACTGCGGTTCCGATTAAGCGCTGAGGAGTTGTAATGGCCACGACCGACTTAAAAGATGCGCCTCGGCAATTTTCAGGTAATTTCTCCATTAACTTCAGTATCTTGAGGCAATTTTTGAGATCGTCCTTTTCAGGACCCGCAAATCTCGCAGAATAAACGCCAGGGTTTCCTTCAAGAGCTTCGACCATGAGTCCTGAATCCTCGGCCAAAGTTAGCATCCCTGTCTGTTTGGCAAGTCCTGTGGCTTTTTTAACAGCATTCTCCTCGAAGGTGTCTCCGTCCTCTTTTACTTCCTTTATGTTAGGAAACTCACGAAGAGAAACGAGCCTAAAAGGAATGTCGGAAAGAAGAGTTTTTAGCTCTTCTAATTTCTTTCGGTTGCCTGTTCCCAGGAGGAGGAACGTTTTTTCTGAGGAGGGCATTTACTTCAAACGGACGTGGGACTTCTGGAGATGAATGAGTTCTCTGATTCCTCTTTCGGCAAGTCTTAAGAGTCGATCTGATTCCTTTTTGGTAAAAGGGTGTTTCTCGGCTGTTCCCTGAATCTCTACGAGTTTTCCCTTCCCTGTCATGACGATATTCATGTCGACATCAGCGCTGGAATCCTCGTCGTAACTCAAATCAAGCAAAGCCTGGCCGTCCACCAGGCCAACACTGACTGCCGCAACATAATCAAGGATGGGATTCTTGTGAAGCAATTTTTTCTCCCTCAACTTTTCTACGGCTTGGGCCAAAGCAACAAAACTCCCCGTAATGGCTGCGGTCCGCGTCCCGCCGTCTCCCTGAATGACATCTGCATCAACCCAAATCGACCTTTCTCCCAAGGCTTCCAGATCAACCACCGCACGAAGGCTTCTTCCAATCAAACGTTGGATCTCCTGTGTTCGACCACTGACTTTCCCCCGTGAACTTTCCCGAGAAATTCTCTCTGTGCAAGAAGCGGGGAGCATCCCATATTCTGCAGTTACCCATCCTTTTCCTTGATCCTTCAGGAAAGGCGGCACCTTTTCTTCCACGCTTGCTGAGCAGACAACACGAGTATTCCCCATTTCAATGAGACAGGAGCCTGTGGCAAACTTGAGATAACCTCTTTTGATGGAGACTTTTCTTAATTGATCAAAACGTCGGCCGTTCGTACGCATGGCGGTGATCTTATCGGATTTTGAGAATACGGTGAAGGCGAGGCGTGATCCTCACTTGGGCAATCTGACGGCTCGCCATTCGCTGAAGTTCGCCTAAAAGTTGCATGAGCTCGGGGTCTTCGTGACCTTCCAACCCATCTTCAAGAGAGCTTATGGGCTGAAGAATGACGGGCGTCTTCGGCGCAATCCTTTTAACCAATTGAATCAGTTCTTGGAACTCTTGAAGGTCGATTTCTTTGGAAAGAATGATCTTGATAAAAATTTCCTTTGTGGAAGCGATTTCTAAAAAACGTGCGTGCTCTTTTAAGAAACTTCTTTCTTTGGTAACACTTGCTGGCTTAAGATCCATCGCAATGAGGTCACACCACCCGATCACTGCTTCGAGAGCCTGCCAGAGAATTCCGTTGGTCTCAAGGTAAGTTCGAAGACCCAAGGTCTTCAGGCGAAGAAGAAGTCGGCTTAAAAAACTCAAATAAAGAAGTGGCTCCCCACCCGTGAGACTAACAAAAGAATGCGGACCCTCTTCCTTTTCCAACTTCTGAACCGTTTCAACTGTTTCATCCAAGGTCATTACACGCGCTGGCTTATCGAGTTCATCGCAATATTCGCAGTGGATATGACATTCTTCAAAACGGATGAAAAGATGCCTTTCGCCCAAATGGGTACCTTCTCCCTGGAGAGAAGAAAAGATTTCTGAAATCCGCGCCTCGCGAGTCGTAGGTGGGTAGCGCAAAGTTAAGCCCTCCTCATTGTCTGCATCAGAGGATCTTCTATCCCCGCTTCTCTAAACCCTTTGGCTCTTAAAATGCAAGAGTCACATTCGCCACACGGTGTTTCTCTTCCTTCGTAACAGGACCATGTCCATTCAAAAGGAACTTTGAGTTCGTAACCCAGACGGACAATCTCTGCTTTAGAAAGGTAAAGAAGGGGTGCAATGATTCGAATCTTCTTGCCTTCGCTCCCCGCCTTAGTCCCACGCGCGATCAATTCTTCAAAGGCTTCGAGAAAGGCCGGCCTGCAATCAGGATAGCCTGAGTAATCCAGTGCGTTAGCACCAAAATAGATGGAATCTGCCTCTTTTGTCTCAGCCAGAGAAGCTGCGAGGGAAAGAAAGATGCTATTCCTGGCAGGTACGTAGGTTACAGGAATCTCTTTGGATATTTCTTTTTCACTCCTCCCTTTTGGAAGCGCAATCTCGCTATCGGTTAGGGCACTTCCTCCCCAAGGAAGGGAAAGAGGAATGATCCAATGTTCAAGTCGAAGAGAGACGGCTATTTTCTTAGCCGAGGTGATTTCCCGCTCATGAAGTTGTCCGTAATGGATGGTGAGACAAATGGGTTCCCTGCCTTCGCTACGCGCAACATAGAGCGCGGTTGTGGAATCGAGACCTCCAGAAAAAAGGACAATGGTTTTCATCGGACAACCTTGATGGGGGGTAGAGGTTCTCCTAAAAATCTTTCCCCCACGTGAATAAAGTTTCGTGGAAGATCACTTGTAAAGATTTGAAACCTCGCATTCTTCCTTCCCTCATAGAGTAACTTTTTCCTCTCCAAGAAGGAAGCAAGTTGTTTGACAGTGGGACTGGCTGAATCAATCAGTTGAACTTTCGGCCCAAAAAAGCCTTGAATTTCTTCTCGAAGAAGGGGGTAGTGGGTACAGCCAAGGATGAGTGTATCGATCTTCTTCTCGGCAAGAGGCGTTAGGTATTTCTGAATCACTCTTTCAGCCACTCCTCCATTGAGCCACCCCTCCTCCACTAAAGGAACAAAAAGAGGACAGCTTTGTGCGAAAACTTCTATCCGCGAATTTCCTCTCCGAAGCGCCTCCTCGTAAACTCGACTCTCAATGGTGGCTGGTGTTCCTATGACACCCACCTTGCCTGCTTTCGTCCGCTGGAGTGCTTCCCCGACTGCAGGTTCGACTACGCTCACCATAGGAATAGGAAAACGTCTTTTGAGGAGTTGGAATGCCGCGCTTGAAGAAGAATTGCAGGCGATCACGAGCGCCTTGATTCCCTTCTGGAGCAAAAACTGAGTATTCTCAAGCGAGAACCGCTGTATCTGACTTCTAGACTTCGTCCCATAAGGAAGACGTGCAATGTCTCCAAAGTAGACAATGGATTCGTTCGGAAGTTGGCGGCGAAGCTCACGAACTACGGTTAGCCCGCCCAACCCCGAATCAAAGATACCGATAGGCTGCGAGCTCAAGGTATTATTTATTATACGCGAGTTACGTTGACAGCGTGCTGACCTTTTGGACCATCAGCAACCTCAAACTGAACTGTTTCTCCCTCATTCAAAGTCTTAAAACCATCTCCTTGAATGGAAGAGTAGTGGACAAAAATGTCCTTTCCAGGTTCGAGTTCGATAAAACCATAACCCTTCTGGTTGTTAAACCATTTTACTTTTCCCTGCGGCATTCTACTTGTCACCCCCTCTCTTTATCTGACTTTGATGCGACTTACCCGTTTCGCAACCTTTTGGTACTTCGAATTCGACTTACGGTTTGAACCACCATTTACCAGAAATATCTGCAATCTCCCCAGCGCCTCTTTGATTCGATCATCAGGGACAACAAGCGCAAATCGGACATAACCTTCCCCGTATTCTCCAAAACCTGTTCCTGGTGACACACAGATGCCCGTTTCGCGCAGAAGAAGTTCGGTAAAAGCCATCGAAGAATGTTCATCAAATCGGAGTGGAATCTTCGCCCAAACGTAAAATGTGGCATCAGGTTTCTTGGTAGGCCAACCTATTCGGTTGAGGCCATCGACAAAAAGATCAATCCTCTTTCGATAAATTTCTACGATTTTTTTGACGTACCCTTGAGGCCCCGTCAGGGTCTTCGTGGCTGCATACTGAATGGCTCGAAAGATTCCGAAGTCGCAATAACTCTTGGTCTTGGCAAGACTTGCCAAAACGTCGCGATTGCCAACCGCAAACCCAATCCTCCAGCCAGGCATGCTGTAGGACTTTGAAAAGGTATGAAACTCGATCGAATGTTTGATTGCATCTTTGACTTCAAGAATGCTATAGGCCCTCTTTCCGCGAAAGACAAAATCGGAATAAGCCAAGTCTGAAGCGATAATGATCTGTTTGTCGCGCGACCAATGAATCACCTTCTCATAAAAACTGAGGTCGCAAGTTGCAGTGGTCGGATTGTGAGGATAACTCAACATCAAGAGCTTTGAAAGACGTGTGGTTTCTTTAGGAAGAGAAAAAAGGTCGGGCAAATAATGGGTTTCTTCTTTCAAGGGAATGTTGTAAAGAATCCCTCCAGCCATGATGATTCCATTGAAATGAACGGGGTAGGCTGGAGAGGGTATCAAAGCGAGATCGTCGTTATTCATGAAGGCGAGGGCTAGGTGCGCAATCCCCTCTTTGGAGCCAATACAGGGCACTACCTCTGTATCAGGATCCAAATCGACGTGGAATTTTTCGTAATACCACTGGGCGATGGTCTTGCGGAAATTCTTCTCGATTTCTAGGTCCGACTTGGAATAGCGGTGGATTCCAGGAAAAGTGAGTGCTTCTCGGAGGGCCTTGATCGCATGGGGCGGCGGGTCTAAGTCAGGATTCCCCATGCTGAAATCGATGACATCTACACCTTTACTTCTAACTTCACGCTTGAGGTTATCCACCACCGTAAAGAGGTAGGGTGGCAACCTCTTCATTCTATTTGCTTCTTGCATCAAAAAACTTCAACCACTCGATTCAAAAGCCTTACGCAGTCTGGCTTTCAATTCGAATACGTCTATTTTCTCCTTTTCCTCTGCCTTCACTTTTCAATACCGTTGTCTACATGTAGACGATGTGTCTCAAATATTTTGTCTGCAGATAACGGTGTTACTAAAGTCACGCTTTGAAATGAATGCAATTATTCCTCCTCATCCTCGTCTTCCTCATCATCCTCATCTTCCGTCTCGATGAGGCAGAGGACTTCGCCTTGCTCCACTGTTTCGCCTTCGTCATAATAAACTTCGGCTAGGATACCAGAAACTGGAGCAGTGAGCGTAACCGCTCCTTCCTCTGTTACAAGCTCCACAATTTCATCCCCCTGAACAATAGCATCGCCTTCTTCAAAATACCAGGCCTGAATTGTTGCTTCTCCAACACCTTTTGGAAGATTTGTCAGTGTTACTTCCACCATGACCAGTCATCCTTCATTCACTTTTTCAAGAGTCATTTCCTCCCGAGCTGCATCAAGTGTTTCGGCTGCGTGGTAGGAACTCCTGATATAGGGACCCGCGTAAACCTCGCGGAAACCCATTTGCCTTAAAGTATCGGCTAGTCTTCGAAAAACTTCTGGCGGGATAAATTCTTTAACCTTCAAATGTTCTTCGCTCGGCGAAAGATACTGCCCCAACGTCAAAATCTCGCAACCCACTTCCCGTAAATCGCAAGCCGCACTGATGACTTCGTCCTCCGTCTCTCCCAAGCCTAACATCAATCCACTCTTTGTCAAGATATGGGGAAAAAGCTGTTTCACCAAACTGAGGACCTTCAAAGAACGATCATACTTTGCCTGAGGACGTGCAAGCCTTTGTAACCTCTCCACCGTCTCAATATTATGATTGTATACGGTGGGGTTTGCCTCGCAGATTCTTCTGATCAATTCTTCCCTGGCATGAAAATCAGGCGTCAGAACCTCGACTTCAACCCCTTCAATACGGTCTTTGATAGCCGTAACGCATCGATAGAAGTGCTCGGCACCTTCATCAACGAGGTCGTCCCTTGCAACTGAGGTAACCACCACATACCGAAGTCCTAACTCTTCTGCAGCGCGGGCAAGACGCTCGGGTTCATCTGCTTCAACGACTTCCCCCAGTCCCGTCTCCACTGCGCAGAAGCCGCAACGCCTGGTGCATCGATCGCCCAAGATCATAAACGTAGCTGTCTTTTGTGAGTAACACTCGCTACGATTGGGGCAAAGAGCGGATTCGCAAACTGTGTTCAGCCCATATTTCCCCAAGATATGCCAAGTCTTCTGAGATGAACTTACAGGAAGTTGTCGTCTCAGCCAATCAGGAAAACGCCGCATGAATCTAATTTCTCCCCTTAAAACGGGCGCATTCTATCAAAAGAGTCCTTAGTGTCAAGCGTAGATTTGTCCAGGAGTATCGCCATAAGAAAACCACTCCATAAAATTAAATTTGCCCACATACCCATTCCTGCAGCCTTACCGTAAGGCAATATTTGAAGGGAGTACACAAGCGAGGCCACTCTCCCCATCCATGGAAGAACATGGGCCTGCCATGTTTCTATGGCCCGTCGTTGAAGTGAGAGGATGGTGAAATAAGGAAACATCCAAACGATAAACTGGTGGCTACGAGAGAAGGGTGATAAGAGAGTCATAGTCAGAAAGACGAGTGAGATCCCAAGAGAACAGTTATACTGGCATCTGCTTTTTCCGCGGCTAGACCATGCAAAAACAAGGAGCAAAAGCATAATTGCCTGAAAGCCACGGATGACTACCTTTAGAATCTCCCGCTGAATTCCACCTCCAAGAACAGGCAACTTTTCATATTTTCGTGCAAGTCGAAAGGGATAGTTTGGATTGTAGGCGTAACCATTTCGATCTTTTAAAAAAAGACGGGTAAATGTCGCTTCCAGTGATTGGTTCTTTTCTGCAAGAAGGGCTGTCATATGACCATTGGCAATGCGATTGCTCAATTCTCCTGAAGAATCATGCATAAAAAGAGGTTGGAACGTTGTCTCTAGCCACTGTCTGTGGCGTATCCAATTATTCGACAGGCCCAAAAAAAGAGTCGGGATTAGCAAGACAAAGAGAACTAATCCTATTAAAGTCCCCCCTAAGAGCTTCCATTCCCTTTTCAGCATAAAATAAACGCAGAATAGTACAGGAGTCATCTTGATTAAGATTGCAAAAGAGAGAACGATGCCCGAGATGAGACTTTTTCCCTTGGACCAAAAATCAACCATCAGCAATAGGAGGAAAAAGATCAAAATATTAACTTGAGACATAGTAAGATTATCAAGCAGAAAAGCTAAGGTCATGAATCCAGCCACAAAAATGTCCACTTTAGGAAGAGTGTTCCAAAGATAAGTTAAGTCTCGAAGGCTTAAGTCAAGATACTTTGACATTAAAGCAAGACAACCAGCAAACAGAACAATGTTTACTGTATTCCAAAGGAAAGCAGCTAAACCTAATGGAAGGAACGCGAAGAGGCTAAAGAAACACGCAGTCACTGGAGAGTAAAGAAACGGCGATATCTTACCTTTGATTTTAACCAAGGACTTTACTTCATAGAGTTCTCCCCCTTTGAGCGCAGCTTGACCGGCCTTGTAATAAGTGTCGAAATCGTTGGAACCTTCATACGATCTTAGAACAGCAATAAGACCGGTCACAACTCCTAGGATTAAAAAGAAAATGATTAATATCTTCATAGCAATAAACGAAGTTTTTGGACAGCTTTCTGGTAGATTTCGCTCTCTGTAGGGTGGGCATGAATAGTCTCAGCAAGCGTTTTCACGCTAAGGCCTGCTTGGATGGCTAAAGCCCCTTCATGAATAAGTTCGGTGACATGTGCCCCTATGGCGGAAACTCCCAAAATACGACCATCCCGCTTTGAGGCAATCATCTTAAGAAACCCCTCGGTCTCCCCCTCTATTTGCGACTTGCCAAGACTTGAGAAGAGAACCTTGCATTCCACCGTCTCTTCGACTGTATTCCTTCGCACGGCCCTGGCGTTCCCAACGCTCGCTACCTCAGGATCGGAATAAATGCAGTAGGGAATTGTTCCGTAATCCATTTTCTTTTTAGACCCTTTGAGGTTTTCAACCACTCGCACCCCCTCGGCCGAGGCCCCGTGAGCGAGGCCAGTGGAACGAGTGGTGACATCCCCGATCGCGTAGATTCCTGGTGCGCTTGTCTCCAAGAATTCATTCACCGCAATCGCTCCCTTTTCTATTTTGATCCCCGCATTTTCAAGTCCGAGGCTTTCGAGATAAGGCCTGCGTCCGATCGCGATTAAAGCCAGATCGGCCTCTAATTTTAATCCTGATTCAAGGATCGCCTGCACCGCATTATTTTGTACTGTCAAGGCCTGCACTTTTTCGCCCGTGTGAGTTTCGATCCCCTTGCGGCGGAATATCGATTCGAGTCGTCTCGACACTTCTTCATCTTCGTTAAAGAGGAGGCGTTCCAGCATTTCAACGATTGTGACTTTTACGCCAAGCGGCTCAAAGATCGAAGCAAACTCAACTCCGATCACACTCCCCCCGATGATAAGAAGCCTTTTGGGGACATTTCTCAATTCAAGAATATCAGTTGATGAAAGGATCCCTTTTCCATCAAAAGGGGCTCCTTTGAGTGGCATAGGACCCGCTCCTGTAGCGATGAGGATCGATTGGGAATCAATTTCTTGGGTCTCGTTTTTGTTCGTTACGCGTAAGCGATTTTTACTGAGAAAAGCAGCCGTGCCGACGATCCATTCAACCCCCGATTTTTTAAGGGTCTCGGTCATTCCTTTTTTAAGGGTCTCAACAATTCTATTTTTTCGATTCACCATGGCATTTAAATCTGCAGAGATTTCTGAGACAGAAAGACCGTAGGAAGCCGCATTTCGGATTTTGGTGAGAAGTTTCGTGGAGGCAAGAAGTGCCTTCGTAGGGATACAACCCGTGTTAAGGCAAGTGCCACCTGCATCCGCCTTTTCGATGAGGGCGACTTTAAACCCCAATTCTTTGGCTCGAAGCGCAGCCTCAAAGCCGCCAGGCCCTGCCCCAATAATCGCTAAATCATACGAAGGCATTGATCAGCTCCTTTGGAATTCCGATATCAGCCACTTCGATTCTCCCCGTCACGCGAGGCCCTTCTCCTTCGTAAAAACCTTTTTTGGGTAGTCCCATTGTCACGGTTAGATCAGCTTTAACACAAGCGCCCCAAACTTTCCCCGTATCCGCATCAAGACCTGACGGAATGTCGACACTCACAACTTTTAAGCCAGACTGATTCACTCTCTGAATAAGACCCAAATAGGGTTCGGTTAGGTCCTTATTAAGCCCCACGCCGAAAAGTGCGTCAATGATAACATCAAACTCACCAAAAAGCTGAGGGACGGTTTCCCACGCAAAATGCTCCCCCACCACACGGCATGGAATGGAAAGTTTCGCATTGGCGACGAAATTTCTGGCAGGATCAGCCTTCAACTTTTTCCCTTCGGAGAAAAGAAGCACTTCTACCTTGTAGCCTTTTTCGTGGAGATAACGAGCTACAACGAGTCCATCACCTCCATTGTTTCCCTTGCCAGCAAGAATGAGAATTTTTTTGGGCTGCGGGCCAGCGAGTTTGGCCGTCTCTTCGGCAACGGCCTTCCCAGCCTTCTCCATCAATTCGTAACTCGGGATACCGAATTCTTCGATAGTCCGCCTATCGATTTCTCGCATTTCAGCGGCTGTAACGGCTCGCATGGAAGGGCTTAGGATTAGGAGAGGCGACCCAGAAAGGTCTCGTTTTTGACGTCGTGAAGAGTAACGGACTGCGTCGTTCCAATGAGGTCGCAAGGACCTTTAAAAACGACTTTCTTCTCTTGGAGGGTTCGACCCAAAAGATCATCGGCATTTCTTGCGCTCTGGCCTTCCACAAATACCTGAACGGTTCGGCCGAGCCATGAGCGGTTTTTTCCCATGGAGATTTCTTTCTGAAGAGCTAACAAATCTTGATGTCTTTTTTCCTTCATCTCTTGAGGCACATCATCAGGAAGTTTGGCTGCGGGCGTGCCTGCGCGAACGGAATATTTAAAGATATAGGCGCCGTCATATCGGATTTCTTCGATCGCCCTCCGAGTCGCTTCATAATCTTCTTCAGCTTCACCCGAAAAACCGACGATGATATCCGTTGTGATAGAGATGTCGGAGACGAGCTCACGCAATCGGTTGATCTTTTGTTTGTAATCCTCATATCGGTGGAGTCTTTTCATCCGCTTCAAAATTTTGTCCGATCCCGACTGGAGCGGAAGATGGAAACGGCGTGAGATTTTAGGATTCTTGGCTATCACCTGAAAGAGCTCCTCCGTGGCATCAGAGGGGTGTGACGTGGTAAACGAAATCCTCTCAAGCCCTTCAATTTGACAAAGCATATCAAGCAGCTCAGGAAATTCCGAGGAGGCGTTACTGTGGGAGCCAGGCTGTCTCAGCGTGGCACTGTCAGTAACGCCTCCGTAGTACGCTCCGTAGTACGAATTCACATTCTGTCCGAGGAGCGTAATCCACTTCACTCCCTCGCCGACCAATCGACTCGCTTCGCGGTAAACTTCGCGCGCCGGCATCGAAACCTCCGCGCCCCGCGTAATCGGTACAATGCAAAAGGTGCAGACTTTGTTGCAGCCCGTCATAATCGGAAGCCAGGCATGGAATTTCGAGTCCCTTTGAATGAGATCGGTATATTCAATCGATATCCCGTCCTGCTTGATCCTTGCTACCTGTTGCCTGCTGCTTGCCACTTCTTCTATCAGTGCTGGCAATTCTTTGATATTCCGCGTACCGATCATCAAATCGAGTTGCGGAAACCGTTTGAAGAGCTTCTCACGGTGCTCCTCAACCATACAACCCATCAAGCCCACAATCAGATCGGGATTTCCTCTCTTCGCTTTCCCTAACATTCCAAGTCGGCTGAACACCCGATCTTCCGCATGCTCCCGCACCGAACAGGTATTCATCAAAACAATATCCGCCTCACTCTCATCCTCGACAAGCGTGTACCCTTGATGCGCCAATAGCCCCGCCGCCACTTGAGTGTCATACTCATTCATTTGACACCCGAAGGTGGGGATAGCAACCTTCAAACCCTTCTTTTCATCTACCTTCATAACGTCCAAATCACCTTATCCGTAAGCAGTCCCGAGGCGGATCGCGCCGAGGGGGCAGCCGAAGGTTTGTATCCACACACGCTTTTTATTCATATAAGCTTCTTAAAATCCCCAAAATCCTGATACAGATTAATAGGATCACATAGGTGTTTCGTGATCCTATTAATGGTTCATGATCCTATTCGTTCCCATTCCGCGTCCCGGCCTTTGCCAAGGCATCTAACCTTTTTTTCGCGTTTGAGATCGAAAAGGGCGCGTTTCAAGGTTGGATAACTGACTCCAGGACAAGCACGGTGAAGCTCGCTAAAACGAAAACGTGTTGGCAATCGTCCGATGGTCTGCCGGATCATTTCGCGCTTCGCCCCGCGAGCCGAAGTAACAACGCCGACCCGATCTTCAAATTCTTTGTAAGCAGCGATCAAGGTGCCAAGAAAATAATTCCACCAGGGGCGAAGGTCATGCTTTTCTTCATGCCAGTGCTGAGAACTTTTCAACAACGTTTCGTAATAAGTTTCCTTGCTGTCCTCAATAAGCCGTTCTAGGCTGACGAATCTTCCGACTTCGTAGCCGGCCTGATAAAGAAGCAATAAAGTCAGAAGCCGGCCTATTCTGCCGTTGCCATCCCAAAAGGGATGGATACATTCGAAATCAAAAATAAAGGAGGCGATGATCAGAAGCGGCTCAGCCTTTCGTTCCTCCAAGGCTTGATGGTAAAACTGGCAGAGCTTCCTCATGAATGAAGATGTTGATAAGGCTGAAACAGGTTTAAAGCGGACAACCTGACGGCCGTCAGGCCGGACTTCCAGGATGGCGTTGTCTTTCTCTTTCCAATGGCCGCCTTTTTCACCTGTCAGAGCGTACATTTCCCGATGAAATTGAAGAATAAGTTCAGGTGATAATTTCAAACGGTTTGCATTGGCGTGAATCTCGGCAAGGACATTTCGGTAGCCCGCCACTTCCTTTTCAGAACGGTCCTGTGGCTTTGTCTTTTTGGCCAGGATCGCCTCAAGCCGATCCCGATCCACAGTAATACCCTCGATGCGGTTGGAAGACTCAACACTTTGAATCATAGCGATGCGCTTCAAAGTTTCCAGAAGCTGCGGAGACTGTTCTTGGTACAAACTCTGGCGGCCACGGTGCTCTCCCAACACGCGGACGGTTATAAGCATATCCTGGGATATGGGCTGCTCTAAGAAATAACCGTGTTCAAAAGATCTCATATTGTTTTCCTCATCTCAATTTGCTGGAATATTTTCAACTCTTGTCCTCGCAATCAGATAGCATCTTCAAAATCCTCAAAATCGTCGTACAGTACTTGCCTGCCTGTCCGGCAAGCAGGCACCAACGGTCAACCGAAAGTCAGAATGGATACCTTGAGCATGGTTAACCTGTCCCGCGTTCTCCGAATATCTTCTTGTCTAACGAAAACTTTCCGGGGCCGAGCACAAGGAATAGAATGGCAATGCCCAAATAGACCAAGGCTGGCTCGTACGATAATCCTCCTGTGAGATTCACAAAGGGATCATGCCTCACAAGCATGTGCATGTGGACAGCTACGGTCATCGTGCAGCCGATTCCAAGTGACGCAATCGGCGTCAAGAGCCCGATGATCCAGGCAATTCCCCCACCGAACTCAGAGATGGCCGCCAAAAACTGGAAAAAAGCGGGAATCGTAGCCTCGGGACCCATCCAACCAAATGGGGTCTGTATCTTTCCCCATCCATGAAAGACAAACGCGGCTCCAGCTATGAGGCGAAGCAGCAGAAGAGCTGTCGACGCAAAGGCCGATTGAGGAACGGGTTGTAAGAGGTGCTTGATATTTGTTTTTATCATTTGTGTCTCCATTTTATTTTTAATCTCGGAAAAGGAACAAAGCAAGCACCAAAAGAATGCCTATCATATAAAGAAGTGCTGCATTCTGAACAAAATAAGGGAAGGCGGTCAAAAGAATCCCTATGACCATCGGTTTGTAGCTTGCCTGTTTTTTTCCATAAATAAAAGCAGCTACTCCAATTGAACCAAAAACCAGACCGCCAATCAGATTTGCCGTATTCATATTATCCATTTTGATACATTTGTCTTTTTCTGGAGAATTGGGAGACATCCTTACCAGTGCCACGCTATCAGCATGGCACCTACAGGGATGCCTCCGATTTTCTTTGACGCCCGCTCCATCAGAAACCGCCTGCGGACGGATGATTCGCTCAACCTTTCTTTGAATCATGGGGCAATTATTATAGGGCTAATCGAGCCTTGGGGCTAGGGCTTAGACGGAAGGAAGCTAATCCCCATGAAACCCGATGGCGTAAGTCGTTGGCGGATTCATAAGCTCATAGATGGCTTGAAAAATGATTTGGATATCTTTGTCATGTCCTCCAAGTCTTCGATCAAGTTCGACAACCTTCTTTGCTAAGGCCTTATGTGTCGAGAGAGTCTCACGTAACTTCACGAAGGTCCTCATAATCGCGATATTTACCTGGATGGCGGTCTCGCTTCTTAATACCGATGAAAGCATTGCCACCCCCTGTTCGGTAAAAGCATAGGGGAGATACCGTCTCCCGCCACGTCCTCTGTTTGAGGTCACAAATTGTGACCTCAAAATCGCGGTTTCTTTTTTTGTCAACTGAAACATAAAATCGCCGGGAAAGCGTTTTCGATTTCTTTTTACTGCTTGAGTCAAAACCTTAGTTGGGACAGCATAAAGTTTGGCCAAGTCACTATCGAGCATTACTCGATGATCTCGGATGAGGAAGATACAACGCTCAATAGTTTCTAAGGGAACCATTTTTCGGGAAGTTTTCTTTTTCATTGATTTGCCCTCCTTTGGGTTAGGAGGGTGAGGCGGGATCTGCCGACTTTTACAAGGGACGAAGGACTGACGTCCAACGCCCGCAACCCTTATTTCGTTCTACTGAATACAGATTATATCAAATAAGAAATTGAGGGGACAGGTGTTAATGTTCAGACTGTAACGGCTGAGGCGGAAAGGTTGGTTTCGGGAGATTCTGTGGTTTGCGCCAACTTGTCAACTTGATTGCCCTTTTTGAGCGAACAAGGGCAAGCATAAGCCGTTGAGGCGGCAAGCGAGAGCACCACGGTTACGACGATAAACCCTACGAGCTTTTTAGACATGGCTAAAATATACCCTCCCTTTCTTGTCTCGTCAAACGGGCGCAAATGCGGGGAATTCAGTTAGACAACAAGGATTTCTGCGGGATGGAAACCGTTGAAGTTGGGAACGGCGCTTGCCGAGGAGTAAGCTCCGATATTCTTTACATAGACGGTATCATGAACGTAGAGTTCAGGGATTTCTGCATCGAGCGAAAGGGTGTCAAAGGAATCGCACGTCGGTCCAGCGAGGGCGCTTAAGAATTTTTGACCGCGGCGCAATGTTTTGAATTCGTATTTGCAGTGGTCAAAGACGATCCCGGAAAAGTCCTGATAGACCCCGTCATTCAAGTAATAATAATTCTTATTGTTTCGAAAGGTCCTGCCCACCACCTGGGTCACCAGGATACCGGCCGGGCCGACAAAGAACCGCCCGGGCTCCGCAATGAAGGTCACTTTCTTATCGAAAAGGAGTTTGATCTGTTTCTGTATTTGGGAGGCCATTCTTTCGAAATTGACTCCAATCTCGCCGTCGAAGTGCGGAATCGGAAAACCTCCGCCGATATCCACGATCTTCAAGGGCAGCCCGTTTTCTTCCGCCTCATTAAGGATATTTGATGTAATCTCCAGCGCCTGCAGATAATTTTCCACATTTTTTGATTGGGATCCGACATGGAAACTCACACCCACGGGCACGAGTCCGAGTGACTTCGCCTTGCGCAGCATCAGAAAAGCGATGTCGGCATCGGCGCCGAATTTCAGGGATAGATTGACGACGCTGCGGTCATTGTCCACCTTGATACGCAAAAGGACTTGTGCCCCTGGACAATGTTCCGAAATTTTGTAGAGCTCCGACTCATTATCAAACGTCATCAGCCGCACCCGGGCCTTTCTCGCAGCAATGATGTCTTCTATGGACTTAATGGTATTGGCAAAAATGACCTTTTCAGGCGGCGCCCCAAGGCGGAGTACCTCGTGCATCTCAACCGCACTCGCAACGTCGAAACCCGAGCCAAGCCGAACAAAAGTCTTAATCACCTTGGGATGGGGGTTCGCTTTGATGGCGTAGAAAGGCGTCACACTGGGAAGGGCCTTGCGGAAACGCCGGTACTGCTTGATGAGCTGGCTTTTGCGAAGGATCATGAACGGAGTCCGATGCTTCTTCAGCATCGCTCGAATTAAATTCTCAACCCCGTTTGACTCGGATGTCTTAGACCGTAATAACTTCTGGTTTGGTAGGAGCCCGTTTGGCGGCGTGGGCACGCATTCTCTCCTTATGGTCAACCAAGAAAGTTGTGAACTGCCAGACATCCTCTTCCTTGGGCCTTGCGATATCAAACTTGGTGAATTTCGTGTTGAGGTTTTTGAGGGGAGTCCAATCGACTTGTTGAGAGATAAAAGGTTTAATATAAGGAATCGAGACGTCTAAAATGTATTGGTGATCGATGTCATCAGGAAGACAAACACCGCGCTTCGGATTCTCTATCATCCACATGGCCGCGGCCACAGCGGAGATGGCAACCTGAAGTGTCGTCGCCTGTTGATGAGGAACCAGCTTGCGGGCGGTATGAATATCGAGAAGACTCCCGCACCACCACGCCGTAAAGTCATGCCCCATGAGGAGAACCCCCAGCTCATCTGCTCCATCAATGATTTCATCATTCATGATGCGTTGCTTCTCCTGCAAAGAGTATTGGCGCATCTCGAGCTCATGCAACGAATTGATGGCGACGTCCGCAGGACAATAGGCGTAATGGACCGTCGGACGATAAGCCGCCTTTCCGTTTTCCCAAACTGTCAGACGATCAGAAATGCTGAAGGCCTCCCCATGACGAATAACCATGCCGGTGATTTCTCCGCACGGCACCCAGGAACGAACCCAGGTCTTCATGCCAATGGTATTCAAGCAAATCTGATTCTGTGGACCCTCTTTATGAAAGTAAGCCCCTTCTGGAATGTAACGCTCATGAGTTCCCCAGCCGAGTTCCGCGGGCGCTACGCCCTCTTCAAAAAATCCTTCGATGCTCCATGTATTTACAAATTCATTCACCCGCTTCGGCTGATCGGTAATCTGTGTGTCCCTCTCACTGATATGAATGACTTTGACACCTGAAAGCTGGGCCATTTTGGGGAAATTCTTTTCCTCAAGCGCCTCTTCAAGTTTCGGGCGCCGCGGATCGTCTGGCTTCTCCTTCAAAATCTTCTGTACAATTTCAATGAGCGCATGCTTCGTAAAGTGTGAAACGAGCCCAGGGTTGGCGCCATGGTCCACCACAGCGGTAGTCCCCCGATTATCCCCCCACTCTGCCAGCATCTTGCGGATTTCCATATGGCGGGTGTAGAGAGTGTATTTGGTGGGGTCGTTTCGCTGCTCGTCCCGATAAGGATCCCATTCCTCCACAGAGGTATTCACATAAAGGATTTGATTTTCGCGGCACCACTGAAGAAGGGCGCAAGCTTCGATGTTCCACGCAAGGTCAATGATCATATCGCCAGGTCCGACATATTTTGCCAGGAGTTTCTTGTAATTATCCCTCGTGACCCGGTTAAAGATATAGTTCACACCCTTTTTAAGCGCTTCCTCGACCCGAGACCGGTTATCCACAAAATCGATAATGGTGATCTTACTCGCGGGCATCTCAATGAGTTTGAGGACTAGCGGGATGGCGCACTGGGAAACTGAACCGCAGCCGATGATAAGCAAACGTCCTTTAAATTTCATGTGCAGGTGTATTGTATCCGTTTTTTTCCTGCACGCAAAACATTTTTATGAAAATCCGAGGATTTATTTCTCGTTCAAGATCATCTTCTGAAAAAAATGAAGGGGTCGGATTAAGAACGACTGAGACTTATGACAGGACAATAGAGACCTTTTAATTCGCGGCGCCACCAGTTCCCCGTCGTACGCAAAGTCTCACGATCAGTGAAACGGTATTCATACAAGAGTGCCCGCACATACTTTGGAGGCTTATCGGGGAAAGGGTTTTTGGCTAAGAGATTTAAGACATCGGATGAACCCTCCAACAAACGCCGCATCAAACTAATAAACCACGGGTTATGCTTATAGCTGCCAAGAGCTGCAAACCACATCTGCCAGTCAAGCCGAGGCTGGTGTGGTTCGACAAACTGTGGACGACGTTTTAAATCCCCTGGTTTCCATTTGAATTCGTAAGCCGACCAGGTTTTTCCGTCATGACTTCCCTCGATAATAATTTCAGGTCGTTTGGTCGTCATGACGGCAAAAAGACCATAACTGTTCATGCTACGAAAAGGTGCAACCAATCGATAAAGCAGAACGGCTGGTAAAGGCCAGGCTGGTCTGCGCCAAAAAAGATGCGACACTTGCATGCCTGTTACCGTCAAAACGATGGCAGCAATTGAGGCTATGATCCATTGCGGCCAACGAGCAGGATGAGCTGGTTCAGGTTCGAGGGCTTTTTGACTCCAAAATTTATCATCTAAAAGCAAGATGCAAAGCCCGATCGTCAGAAGGTTAAAGAAGCAATAATTTCCCGTCAGCAGAATGAGGATCTGTAAAAATAGAGTGGCTCCGCAACCGAAATAACGGATTCTCTTTGGCATAAAGAAAAGGAAGGGAATAATCAGCTCGATCCCAAACATTGTGACGGCAGACATCTTTTGAAACCCTAAGGGCAACTGGTGGAAAAACCAGCCAATCCATGTGGGTAATGGCTGGGTCTCGTAATGAAACTGGAGGGCGGTTAGATTCCGCCAAGTGGGATCGCCGCTTACAAGCTTCACCATTCCTGAGCTAAACATGAGCCTGAAAAGGAGCCAACGGAGAAGCCATAAAACCATAGATGACGGCGGTGTCTGGGGCGAAAATTTATTCCAAAGTTTGGGAGGTGTCAGAAAAATGATCAGAAACCCTATCTCAAGAAGCAAATTGTCCCATTGAAACTCCAGGAAATCGTCTCCCACCGTAACGAGGGAAAGATACAATATCCAAAGACTCAAACAGATCGGTGAGGATGCAATTCCTGCAATCAGGAAAAGTGACAAGAGGACGCCCAGCGCGCAGGCCAATTCGAGAATTCCATCGCCTGCTCTCAGCCAAAATATCGTGGGCACGAACCAGTAACGTTCAATGCCTGTCTCGGCTCGAATGGACGTTAGAAACTCTGAGGCGGGTAAGATTCCGCTGCTTCCTATCAGGCCAGTGAGTTGACTCCACAAAGAGACAAAGGCCACCAGATAAGCGATGCCAAGGATTCGAATAAATGCTGCGCTTGATTTG
>JACQLI010000043.1 GCA_016204125.1 Candidatus Omnitrophota bacterium | reverse complement strand
TGACGCCTCAGATGACGACAGTTCAGACGATGATGCGTCTGACGATGACAGTTCTGATGATGATAGCTCTGACGATGACAGCAGTGATGATGACCACACGAACCACAGCGGTGGCGGTGATGATACCAACCCGGGTGGCCATGGAAATGACGACGGTTTTGATAATCCTGGGCAAGGAGATGAACACGGTAATCCGCCAAATGCTGATGGTGGGAATGACAATGGAAATGATAACGGTGGTAATCCCCATGATGATGGTAATGATCACGGAAATCCTAATGATGATGGTGGACAATCCGGCGGTGATGATGGTAATATGAATCACAGTGGTGGCGGTGACGACACCAACCCAGGTGGTCATGGAAATGATCAGGGGTCTGATAATCCTGGAAATGATAACGGTGGTAATCCCCATGATGATGGGGGTAACGGCGGCGGACACGGCAAGGACAAGGATTAAATCGGCGACTTAATCGCCAGAATGTAGAGGAGAAGGTTGCGATTAAGAGGAAGAACTTTTTCTGCAGTAGCTTTGTTCTTCTTGCTCTTTGGAACGCTTGGTTTAACTGGCTGTCAAACTCAAAAGGCTGATACGAGAGAAGCTCAGGCTGATCTCCAGATCCTTCAGCAAAAGAAAACCCCCCCCTCTCCAACCACAGTGACAGAGACATTGAAAGAGCCTCAGCCAGGCTACAATCAGGATCCAGGAGATACACAGGCTGTTTGATTTCAAAAGACAGCCTTTAAGGAAAAAAGTAGCTCTAGATGGTGGAGGGAAGGGCTAAGGAAATCTTTGACGCGATGGCCTTTTGTCCTTGAAACTTGCGGTTTATGATTCCAGTATTTCCGTCTTTTCTCATAATTCCTAAATAAGACCAATCGTGTTTGATTGCCTTGCCTAAATCTTCGATGGAATCCCCTTTAAGGTAACGAAGATCGTCTAGATCAAAAATTCCCCATTTCCCCTCCTTTTCAAACACAGCCACTGTGTGGGCATCGTCTTCCCAGTAAACGCTAAAGATAAAAGTCCTGTATCCATTCTTTTTAAGAATAGCTTCTGCAAATAGAGCGTAATCTTCACAGTCTCCTTGCTTCCTCTCTAGCATCTCTTCAGGGGATTGCCAATACTCATCTTGTCCAAAAAGGGTTTGATCCTCCACGTAGACAAAGTGTTTGCCCATAAACTTTTGAATTGCTTCTGGAGTCTGAAGCTGGCTGGCTAAAGAATCAAGAGTAAGGGTTTCTGCCTTCCCCTCAGAAAGGGGAAAAAGAAGTCCCAGGAAAAACCCCCCTAGAATAACCCATCTGACTTTCATGGTCGAATCTGCCTCCTTCGTCCACCACTCTCTGGCGGACCTCGAAGGAGAGCTTTTCGCCAAACAACAAAAAACCCCACTTCCTCACATAATGAAGAATGGGGTTCTCTTGAGGAAGATTTGGCAGTTGAGCCGTCCCATTGACGCCACGCTTGGCGTTAATGGGGCCTCTGACTTTGCGCCTCCGCCTTACGGCGGATTTGCCCTTTCAGCTCTCCCATTCGTAAGCTTTACTTTTCAAAAATCAAACTCAAGTATCTACCCAAAAACTACCTGCATAATTACCCTCTGTCAAACCGTGGGGGTTACGAGAGGGGCGGATTGTAAAATACGGGGGAAAGTGTCTAACTTATTACTGTGAAATGAGATAGGAAGATGGCTCTAACGCAGGGAGGAATCTATTTGAGGTGCTATTTTCTAACAAAAACGGGGAGTATCAGCCTAAAAAATGGGCTCGGACTGCAAGTCTATCAGGGGTGGGAAAGAAGTCTCCAAGACGGTTTAGACCAAGCGTTGCCTCTCCTTTATCCTGATAGGTATCAAGACCTGTGATTCTATGAATCTCAAACGCCTGTTGACCCACACTGGGCTTGGGTTGTGAGAGAAAATTGTCGGGGAGGACTGCGTGAAAGGGGTAAACGCCCAGCACTTGTTTTCTTATCGTGTCCCGACTCTCTTTGACCTGTTCATCCAATCTTTTCAACATAATCCCTCTATTCCCATCTCTACGCATGATGCCTAAGTAGGTCCAATCTCGTTTGATCTCATTGCCAAGGTCTCGGATTGAATCCCCTTTGAGAAAACGGATATCATCTAGGTCGAGGATTCCCCATTTTCCGTCTTTTTCAAACACGACTACCGTATGGGCATCTTCTTCTCCGTAAACGCTTAAAAGGAAGACCTTGTAATTCTTCCGACTCAAGATTGCCTCAGCAAATAAGGCGTAGTCCTCACAATCCCCTTGTTTTCTTTGAAGCATTTCTTCGGGGGTTTGCCAATACTCCTCTTGGCTGAAGAGGACCTGGTCCTCCATATAGAGGAAATGTTTACTCATGAATTGAGCGAGGGCTTCGGGGGTTTGGATTTCGTGAGCGATGGAATCGAGGGTGAGCGATTCCGCTTTTACTTCTGAAGAAAACGGAAGGAAGAAGATCGAGAAAAAGATTATCCCCTCAACGATTTGACGAAAGTGCCTCCTTAGGGGGCTTCGCATTGAGATGGAATTTTAGTGGATACTCAGTTGTTAAACGTGTTTGTGAAAGGCGTACTCCTCAACGACTCTATTATTCACCAGATGTTCCTGAATAATCCGCTCTAGCTTTTCAGGGGTGACATGATGATACCAAATCCCTTCAGGGTAAACCACAACAATCGGTCCTCCCTGACAGACCCCGAAGCAATTACACTGAGTCCTGTGAATCCTATCAGGACCTTCGGCAAGGCCAAGTTCTTTCAAACGCTCCTTAAGGCGGCTGTAAAGCGCAGGTGAGGTTTCTGGTGCACAGCGGGGGCCTGTGCAAACAAGAACATGTTTCCGATAAGGCTTGACCTGTAGGGGTGGTGCAGGGCTTTCCATGAAAGAGTTATTCTAGTACGTCACGAAAAGTTTGGAAAGGTCTGGATTTTTCACCAAACGCTTACGGGCAGTCTCCACGTTGTAGTAGGGAAGCTCGGGGAAAAGGTGATGGAGAAAATGACCACTTATTTCTCCGCCGACTAGATAATTAAGCCAGCCTGGAAAACGGTAAGTCTTCGTTCGATTCCAGACAGAACGAGCAGGGTCGAGAAAAGCATCATCATAGTGCTGAAATTGTCCTAAGAAGTGCGCCCAGTTTTTGACAAGAAGTATTGGAAAAACCCACCCCCAAGCAAAGGCAGGAAATAACCACAAAAGAATGCCAAAGAACCCCCACTGAACGAGTGAAAGTTGGACCGCCCTTTTTCTTTCCTCCTCTTTGATCTTTTCATAATCTCTCTGGTTCCACTCTTCAAGTGGGACTTCATTCATATAACGGTTGTCTTCCCAACCGGGAACGTTTCCGCCGATGAAGGTGAGTTCGAGATAGTAAAGGGTCTGCGTCCAAAGACTTTTTTTCATCTTGAGATAATGTGTTTTGCCATAATGGTGGTCCACGTCCGTCTCGTGAAAAGGGCGGGCGTGATGATTAAGGTGTGTCCTTGTATAGCGGCCTAATCTCTTCGGAGCATTCGGAACCGCAAGGAAATAAAGAATATCGAGAAAACGTTTCGTCAAGGGATGCCTTGTCGCGTTGTGATGGGTGTGGTGGTGATGAATAGTTGCGTTAATAAGCGAAAACCAAAGTAGAGCATTCCACGCCCCTAGAACGATCTTGAGCCAAAGCCAGGGCGTAAAAACAACGGCTAAAGTGGAGGTGATGAGAAGCGATAGCACTAACCCCAAATGGAGAAGAAGCTTTGAATCATCCTTCTTGAAAAGATCTTGATTCTCCTCCTGGAACCTTTTTAATGCCTTCACTTCTTCTACTTTTTCCAAGAGTTCGATCATGCAGCCTTATCCTCAGAGAAGTTTTTCCAGTTCAGAAACCTCTGTTACGGGAAATTTGCATACATAGTTCTCGCAAACATACACAGTGGGCTTTCCTTTCAAAGGAAGCTGGTTTTTGATAAAGGGGGTTATTTCTTCTATGAACTCCCGTTCCTTTCCTTCAGTCGGGTGGAAGGCCACAACCTTATTCGGAATAAATCGTGAGTAAACTGAGTGGAGAAACGCTTTAATTTCTTCTGAAGACTTTCCCGTAAACACAATCTCGCGAGACGGACCCAAGGCAAAATCCAACGCAACCAGCATCTGTGGATAGGCTTCTGGGTTTTGGCTAATCGATCTTGAAAAGCTGCTTAAGAGGTCTTCTGCTTTTTTCCCAAAATTTTTATCCATGGTAAGACGCCCTACTCGAAGTAGATCAAGCGCTGCTAAGGAGTTTCCTGAAGGAATGGCGCCGTCATAAATTTCTTTTTGTCTGACAATGAGCTTCTCGGCATCGCCTGCCGTAAAGAAAAAACCGCTTCCTTCTTCATCCCAAAAGAGCCGAACCATTTCGCCCGTGAGTCGCTTCGCTTCAATCAGATACCGTGGCTCGAAGGTCGCTTCATAGAGATCGAATAAACCATGAATGAAAAAGGCGTAATCCTCAATGGTGCCGAGGATCGACGCTTCTCCATCTCGGTACCGATGAAGAAGCCTGCCGTCGCTACGAACCAGTTTGGTTAAAATGAAATCTGCGGATTCTTGGGCGGCCTTCGCATACTTAGGTTCTCCTAAAACACGTGACCCAAAGGCAAGGCTAGAAATCATAAGGCCATTCCAATCGGTAAGCACCTTGTCATCTAAGTGGGGTCTTGGCCTCTTGGAACGGGCTTCGAAGAGTTTCTTTTTAGACTCCTGAATGATTTGTTCAATCTCTGGAATCGGCCTTTTGAACTTCTGGGTTGTCTCTTCAATGCGTTGCACAAGAGATAAGACGTTCTTCCTTGGGAACTCACCGTGAGGATCGCTTTGAATATTTCCACTAGGCTCCACTCCAAAGACAAAACTTACGATCTCGCCTTTTTCATTGCCCAAGAGATTCAAGATTTCCTGTTTCTCCCAGACATAAAAGGCCCCTTCTCTTTTCTTGGCGGCTTTGGCGTCAAAGCTATCCGCATCCTCGGCTGAATAGAAAGCGCCTTGAGAATCCCTTAGATCGCGCAAAACGTAGTCAAAAACCTCTCGGACAACTTTGGCGTAATTTTCTTTATGATCCGCTTGATAGGCCTCGAGGTAGCTTTTGGCGAGGATGGCTTGGTCATAGAGCATCTTTTCGAAATGGGGAAGAAACCATCTTGCGTCAGTTGAGTAACGGTGAAAACCTCCCCCTAAATGATCCCATATTCCGCCTTTCGCCATTTCATCAAGAGTCTTTTCAACCATCTCAAGGGTACGTTTGT
>JACQLI010000047.1 GCA_016204125.1 Candidatus Omnitrophota bacterium | reverse complement strand
GGCGACTGGTTTTGGGCGGACAGGAAAAATGTTTGCCTCGGATCACGAAAGAGTGGCCCCTGATCTGATGACTGTTGCCAAAGGGCTTACAGGAGGTTATCTTCCCTTAGCTGCAACTCTATCTACAGAAAGGATTTACAATGCTTTCTTGGGTGGCTACTCTGAATTCAAGACTTTCTTCCATGGCCACACATACACCGCCAATCCCCTGGCTTGTCGAGCCGCTTTGACCAACCTTGAGCTTTTTGAAAAAAAGAAGACACTTGAGAAACTGGAGGAAAAGATCGATTTCTTAAAGGAGAGACTAGAGGCTTTTAAGAAGCTTTCCCATGTCGGCGATGTCCGCCAAGTCGGTTTCATGGTGGGGATCGAAGTGGTAGAGGACCGCATGTCGAAAAAGCCTTATTCTTTGGAAAAGAAAATGGGAATTCAAGTGAGCCAGGAAGCACGGAAAAGAGGACTGGTCCTTAGACCTTTAGGAAACGTGATTGTGTTGATGCCGCCCCTTGCCATTTCTTTTGGGGAACTTGACTCGTTATTGACCATAACCTATGATTCCATTAAGACGGTTACCCAGAGAAAACACTGAGGTTGAAAAAAGTTGAATAAACCAATCGGAATTTTCATCACAGGTACGGACACAGGAGTTGGTAAAACCGTTGTAGCAGCAGGGCTTGCTCTCGTGCTCAAAGAACGGGGAATGCGCGTCGGCGTGATGAAACCTGTAGCTACAGGTTGCTTTGGTGATGGCAAGAGACTTGTTTCAGAGGATGCGGTCTATCTTTTTGAAGCGGCCGAAAACGAATACGCCCCACTCACCAACCCTCTCAGATTTCGTAACCCACTTGCACCCAGCGTGGCGAGTGTGATTGAGAAAAAAGAAATCCCCATCGAGAAAATCCTAAAGGCTTTTAAAGAACTCCAACGTCATTATGACTTTTTGATCGTGGAAGGAATTGGAGGACTCCTCGTACCCATCACCAAAGAATATTTTGTTGCGAATCTCATTCATGAGATGGGTCTTCCGCTTTTGATTGTGGCAAAGGGGGGGCTTGGAACGATCAATCATACCCTTCTTACGGTTGACGCAGCCGTGATGCGGGGATTTGAGATACGCGGAATCATTTTTAATCGTATGCCTCGTGTGAATTTTTCCATCGCTGAGATCACCAACCCCAAAGTAGTTCATGATCTGACAGGCGTTCCTATCCTTGGCACATTGCCAGACCTTGAAGATGTGGATGTAGAAAGGTGCCGCTTCGGAACCTTGAGAGAAGTCTTCAAGGAACGAGTGGAACTTGACCGACTTCTTGGCCTCCAGACCGTTTCCTAGAGCCTTTCCCTCTTAACTTCAAGATTTGCCAATCCTAACTCAACTTTGCTAGAATCCTTTTGAGTACTCCCCTATGACTAAGAAGATCCTTGTTGCCATGTCTGGCGGTGTTGATTCGAGCGTCGCGGCTGCGTTACTCCTTGAGGAAGGTTATGAAGTAGCAGGAGCGACCATCCGTACCTGGGCAAGTAACACGTGTGTCAGCAGAAACACACGCTCGTGTTGCGGTCTCACGGGCGTTGAAGATGCCCGCTCTGTGGCCGAAGAACTCGGGATTCGCTATTGGGTCTTCAATTTCGAAGACGCCTTTAAAGAGCATGTGGTCGATTATTTCGCGAATGAATATTTGAGCGGGAAAACTCCGAACCCCTGCATCGCTTGTAACCAACATATCAAGTTCCGCCTTTTCCTTAAAAGAGCCAAACAGCTTGGCTTTGATGCGATCGCAACTGGCCACTACGCCCAGGTGGGTTATGACGAGGAACAGAAGAGCTACTACATTGAAGAGGGAAAGGATTTCTCAAAAGATCAATCCTATGTTCTGTTCCCACTCGATCAAGAAGTCTTAAGCCGTCTCTATCTTCCTGTGGGAGGAACTCAAAAGGAAAGAATACGAGAAAAGGCGCGTTCGCTTGGTCTCCAAGCGGTAAGCGACAAGCCTGATTCCCAAGAGATCTGTTTCATACCGAGTAACGATCACGGCACTTTCCTTGAGAAAGAATTCGAGGCGGGGAAAGGCGAAGGCGTTATCCGTTTTAGAAATGGGAAGGTCCTCGGCACTCACCCTGGTTACTACCATTTCACAAGGGGTCAGAGGAGAGGGCTTGGAGTAGCCCATTCAGAAAGACTCTATGTCCTTGAGACTATTCCTGAAACCAACGAAGTCATTGTGGGAACAAAAGAGGACGTGCTCGACAGTAAGTTTCGCGTAGGGCGAATCAACTGGTTTTTGAAGCCAGAGGTATCTAAGTTCGAGGCCCTTGTCAAAATCCGTTCTCAACACACAAAGACACCTGCAACCATTGAAGTCTTGGAAGGGAATGAGACAGAAGTCACATTGGAGGAGCCTCAGGAAGCGGTTACTCCAGGCCAAGCAGCCGTTTTTTATAAGGGTTCACGTATTCTTGGAGGCGGATGGATTCTTTAAGTCTCAAGCTCGATAAACTTCGTCAGATCATTCAATCTTACAGAAAAGTTCTCGTTGCTTTTTCGGGTGGTTGTGACTCAGCATTTGTTTTAAAGGTTTCACGAGATATTTTGGGTAAGGATGGGGCGAAGGGGGCAATCGCAAAAAGCGCGTCACTTCCAGAAGCTGAGCTTGAAGAAGCGAGAGAAGTAGCGCGCGAAGTTGACACAGAGCTTATTGAAATTGAAACGAGCGAGCTCGAGAATCCAAGTTACACCAAAAATCCCATCAATCGCTGCTATTTTTGCAAAAGCGAACTTTATTCTCACCTTCACCTGATCGCAGAGAAACTCGGATTCAATGTCATTCTGAACGGAACGAACTTGGACGATCTTGGAGATTGGCGCCCAGGGCTTAAAGCGGCAGAGGAGCACAATGTGAAGAGTCCTCTTGTCGAAGCAGATTTTACCAAAGAAGAGATTCGTTTGGCTTCACGCATGCTTGGACTTTCCACCTGGTCGAAACCTCAGGCCGCATGTCTTTCAAGCAGAGTCCCATTTGGAACAGAGGTTACCGAGGAAAGACTTTCTCAAATCGAAGAGGGAGAAGAAATTCTCAAAGGTCTGGGGTTTGAAATGGTTCGACTGAGGTGGTTTGGCCAAAGGGCTTTAATCGAGGTAGGCCGAGATGAAACAAAAAGCTTTTTCCAAAACTCCGAAGTGCGCGAAGAAATCCTTAATCGTTTGAAAAGCATCGGTTTTAAACAAGTTGATCTTCATATCGAAGGTTACAGGTCAGGACGTTTGAATCCCCACTCCCCATGAAGCCGATCCGAGGCGGCCTTAAGCTCGACGGGAAAAAGGATACAACAGCCGTCTCTTGGACCATAACAAGGCCCTCGCCCCCCAGACGTGTCCGCATTCCTCTGAGTTTTGCCTCCGACATAACAGTACTACCTACCGTTCGAGTGGGGGAATCGGTTCGAGTTGGAGAGAAGATCGCTGAGACAAAGTCGAGAAACTCCGTTACGCTCCATGCGTCAATTTCTGGGAAAATTTCCGAGATCGCTAAGTTCCCTCACCCCCTCTTAGGTGAAAGTGAATCGGTTGAAATCCTTTCTGATAATAAAGACGAATCCCTTCCAGAAATAGGACATGAAAGGTCAGGTTGGGAGCTTCTCTCTTCCTCAGAGATCCAACGAATCCTAGGGGAGTCAGGAATTCCTTGGAACCAGCCCTCTTCTCCCATTGATACGCTGATAGTAAACGGCTGTGAATCAGAGCCCTACCTCACTTCAGATCATTCCCTTTTGATGAGTCACCCTGTTGAGATTTTGAAGGGATGCGAGATTTTTTTCCGTCTCCTTGGAGCACGGAATCTCTTGATTGTCCTTGAAGACAACAAGGAAGAAGTAGCTGAGCTTCTAAAAAGTAAAATCTTTTTCAACACATGGTCTCATGCACGCGTTGAAGTTCTGCCGAGTCGTTACCCTCAGGGGCACGAAACAGTGCTTGTCGGATCTCTTTTAAAGAAACCTATCCAACCTGGTCATTCGGTATGGGAAGTTGGGGTTGTCGTTCAAAACGTCACGAATGTTTATGCTGCCTACGAAGCCGTTGTCATTCAAAAGCCTTTCTATGAGAGAGTCCTTACCATCGCAGGAGAGTGTGTAGCACAGCCGCGTAATGTTTGGGTCCGCATCGGTACGCTTGTTGAAGATGTGGTGAAATACGCTCGTGGATTTTTAAGGCCACCCGAGAAAGTGGTTCTAGGGGGACCGATGACAGGGGTAGCTCTTGGGACACTTGACATTCCTGTCTTGGGTGAGAGTCGAGCGATCTTGGGGCTTCCCAAGGAGGTGGTGAGACTCGATTCCATTGAACCTTGCATTCGCTGCGGCCGATGCGTGGAAAGTTGTCCTGTCTCTATCTCTCCTGTCATGATTACCCTTGCGGCCGAGAAGGATCTCTTTGAAGTTGCACAAGATTACGGCGCTCCCTTCTGCATCGAATGCGGAAATTGTTCCTACATCTGTCCTTCCAAGCGGCCCATGGTCGAGCTTATCCAGTACGCCAATGCTCACTCTTAAGCAAACACCGACTCCCCATATTCGATCGGAAGATTCGGTTCCGAAGATGATGTGGACCGAAGTCTTCGCCCTATTGCCGTTTGTACTCGCTTCATTTCTATTCTTTGGATTCAACGCTTTTCGCATTCTCGTTGTCTCGACAGGGACTGCACTTCTTGCCGAAATGGGGATGCGCAAACTCCTTGGAAAGAAGTCGACCCTCTACGACGGGAGCACGGTCGTCACCGCGTTTCTTCTCGCACTCATTCTTCCACCCTCGCTTCCTTCATGGATGGTGGCATTAGGATCTCTTTTTGCCATTGTTTTCGGTAAGGAAATTTTTGGCGGGCTTGGGCAAAATCCCTTTAATCCCACTCTCGTAGGGTATGCTTTTCTCTCCATAGGTTTCAATTCATTGATGAAACATCCTTTGGAGAGTACAGAAGGAGTGCAGACGTGGGTGTTTGGAGTCACCCTTTTTCTTGGAGCCATTATCCTTATTTTTAAACGATTGATCCATGGAGATGTTTCTTTGATTTATCTCGGAACCATCTATCTCTTTTCTTTGGCTTTAGGGCAGGAGCCGAATGAATTGACCTTTGGAAGCACCGTGTTACTGGCAGCGTTCTTTATGGTGACAGACCCTGTTACCACGCCCGTGACGCGTTTGGGTGAACGATGGTTTGCGTTTGGCGCAGGACTTTTAACGCTTCTCTTGCGTGAGCCCACGGGAATTCTTGTCATGAATGCACTGACGCCTTGGCTTGACGACCGTCTCCGTCCCCAAAGATCCCGATGAACCCCATTCTTTTACGAGGGATTCTTTCAGCGCTTCCTATCCTTGGTTTTGCAAGAGATGGGGGGACAGCTCTTCTTTTGGCTGCTTGTGTATTCAGCATTTTCTTGGGAGCGACTCTCTCGTTTCTCACGCTACGTTTTGTCTTACCCGAAAAGATTCACGCGTTAGGTTATCTTCTTATTCTTTTTGTTCTAGGGGTAGCAGCCAAAGAAATTTTCGCATTTTCTTCCCTTTGTTTTCCAAGTCTCCTTCTTTTGACGTTTCCGGAGTCTTTAAGGGCTCGAAGTTCGTGGAAAAAGGCTGCTGAGAAAACTTTCTGGGCGGGGTTGAGTTTTTCTTTGATCATTCTTTGTCACGGAGTTCTTCTAGGGACGATGCAGGAGGGGTCGAACTTTTTTCAATTACCAGGAGGGAGTTATCTTCTTTTGGGATTAGCCTTGATTTTTGTTCCAAAAGAGGGGAGAAAAGGATTGCGTCCAAACCGACGGAGGAAGAAAAGTGAGGTTTGAGTGGTTTTACCTTGTGATAGGGTTCGCGCTTTATTTTGTGATCATCAAGGGGCGCGGTCGAAAAAAAGATAAAAACACCTGGCTTTTCGCTCTTAAACTTACACTGGCGCTTATTCTTTTGCTTGCCATTAATTATTGCGCTGAGGCTCTTTTATGGAAACCGACAGGAAGAGGCGATCTTCAAACCCTCTCTCTTCTCCTCTGGGCCGTTGTGATTGACTGGATCATGAACGGACCTGGAAAAGAGAGAGGAGAGATTCAGACTGTAGTCGGATCTTTTCTCCTTGCCCTCATCGCTTTCTCGCTCTGGACGATAAGAAAAATTGAGGGCGCCT
>JACQLI010000052.1 GCA_016204125.1 Candidatus Omnitrophota bacterium | reverse complement strand
TCGTTGTCCCAATAAAGCGTCTCTTCAGGATCAAGCTCTCCTCCTCTAGATTCAAGAAAGACAAGCCCGCACCTCGAGCATTTAAAGACCTTTACACCACTTGACAACACCCTTCCAGGAATCAGTATTTCAAGCTTTGGGGTCCGACAAAAGATACACGATTCAGCTATGATTGTTTGTGTTGTCATCCCTGGCTGCCTTTCTTCAACATCTCTTCATCGAACGCACCAAAAACATATGGCACGGTGGAAAGAAATGCCATGGGACGGTGATAGATCGGTTTTTCATAGATGAGTCCGTCCATGATGGGGTCCTGTGAAAATTGCTGGTGGTCTAAAAGCCCTTTAAGATTCCTCTCTGAGACCTCAATAAAGAATGGATCATGAGTAGTGAGATAGGCGTAGGCGAGACCATGCAAGATGGTCGGGCCTGAGTAGGGAAGTGGAGCGAGGTATCGAACCAGCCTCAGAAACATCTCCTTCACCTCTTCATCCTGAGTTAACTCATGATAACTGATCAAGGCACCCACTAAATAACCAGCCATATAGAGTTCGTGTTTTTCGCCACTCCAAATATGAAAGATTGGATTGTAATTTTCGAGAAAGCTTCCATCCTGTTGCTGTCCTTTTAAGAAAATCTTCACAATCTTATCAGCGGCCTCTTTGTAACGTTCATCCCCTGTTACCTGATAAAGAAGGACATCACCCCAGAGTGCGTTCGCCATTGCGCGATTGGGTGCAACATGGGGATAACCGATGTAAGTAAAAGGCTCGGAAAGGAAGTATTCTCCGATTTCTTTAGCCACATCAAGCGCTCTCTCGTCCCCTGTAAGAAAGTAGTAAAGGAGGATGCCTACGACATTTGTATGGCTTGCCTCATCGGTTCTCCCACTCCAATGATCCGCGCTGTGACGGTGCATAGCACCGACTTTTGAATATTTGTCTTTCAGGATTCTCCTCAATCTCTTATCGTTCTCAATGGTGTTGTAATGGACTGTATCAACATCCATGATATGTCTTGCCGCGCTCTCACCAAATTCAAAGTACCTCCATTCGCCGCTTCGTGCAAATTGAAGAAGCGCACCTGTGTGAAGACCCACTCCTTCACAGTTATACCAACCCCATCTTCCCACAGGATGCCATCCAAATGTCCCATACCCACGCTCTTCGTCTTTCTCGCGCCACCATGTAAGCGTGTCTCCGAAGTTAAGCATTCCGTACCATCGGAACATGCGAGGGTGACGCGTGGCCCAGTCAAAGAGGCGTTCAAGCATTTTCTCCTCTGTGGCATATCTCTGTTCAACAGGGTGAAGCCTTCCCAAAGCCCCCGTCGCATCGATCCAATAGGGGTTCGGTCGTATGATCATCGATTTCATGAAGGATGCGGCGATATCTCCTGGATTCGGGATTTCCCCCTTCACTGGACCATGGAAGTAAAACAGCAGATCGTGAGTCTTCGCCAAACCAAAAGCATTTCCTCTTCCATAGTCATCGGGGCCAACTGCTTTTTCCGTCGTGGAAAGATCAAGTTCTCCAGCATCTTTTGGCCAAAGATCGACCCGAATTTCGCCTTTGGAGCGATCCGCCTCAAAGGCCTTGGGAAAATTCTCTCGAAAATTACGGATCGCAAGAGTGATTCCCTTACTTCGGTTTGAAACATCCAGCCAACCAGCATAGAAGCTCTTTGAAGGAACTAAGATTGAATCCCGCGTAAGAGTTCCTCGATCCCAATCCATTTGTAAAAGTCGGACACGGTCGCTAAGTTGAACGCCTGTGGGTATGGCCTGATCCTGCCCTGCCACGACCATTTCCTCTTTATTCTCAGAAAATGGATAGGGAAGCTTCAATCCAAATGAGTCAATTGTCTCGTTCTCGGGCAGCTTAAGATTTTTGTACTCATCAAATTGCTTATTTTCTGGATAACCTGTGTAAATCAAGGTGTGGCTTACCTTGACATAGCTCTTGCCCTGATAGAAATAGTATCTGACGATCGCTTGGCAATAACGCTGACCATCTTCGGACTGAAACCATCCGCTGGCCTTAACGACAACTCTTTGTGTGCCCTTCTCTTCTACTTCGATTTTGTAATCCTTTTTTGCCAGGTCCGTCCGAAATTCTTTGCCTCGAAATTGAAGGGTGAGCGAAGCCTCTTTGAGCATCTCTTCGCTCGGCTCGAAAACCCCGTCACTGTTGAGATCGAGTACAACTCTCTCAAAGAGATAGAATTTATCCTTTTCAAACGAGGCTTCAAGCGCTCCTGTATTGATCTTGATTAGGGACGCATCTTCGACAACAGAAAGCCTCCCTTCAAAATCAATGGTTTGAACCGTTGGACCGTACTCAAGGAAGAAACCCACTCCGTCCCCTGGTGCCAATGTGCCTTGAAAATGAAGACCAAGCCATTTGAGAGAGCCATCTGGCCACCTCGTAAGAACGCGGGTTTGAAACGGGAGATCTTCTCCCTGAGCGTTTCTTAAGCGAATCCTGCTAGATTCTCTCACCTCACCCATGGGTAGCGGAATGCCCCCCTCAACAGGACAAAGTTTACAGAAACCTTGTGTTTCATTCTTAACGATAAAAGGGATTCGTACGACTTCCCCACCTAACTCGGGATCCACGACAGTCCAGAATGGTTTTCTTTTTGAAAAACCATAATCGAAAGGGCCTTGTGCAGTGGCCGTTGCAACCCCAGTAGCGCCCACAGGTGAGGGAATAAGCCTTACGTCGTCAAGATATATGACAGCGTCTTCCCGTAC
>JACQLI010000040.1 GCA_016204125.1 Candidatus Omnitrophota bacterium | reverse complement strand
TATTTACCTTCGCCCTTGGCTTGCCTTTGAAAGGTCTCCTTATAAGCCACCTGGGGTATCCCGACATTGGCGAGAACATTAAATTCCCGCGTCATCCGATCAACGATAATTTCAAGATGAAGTTCTCCCATTCCTGAAATGATGGTTTGTCCCGTCTCTTCGTTTGACTTAATGCGGAAAGTAGGGTCCTCTTCGGCCATCCGTTGAAGAACCGTTGAGAGTTTGTCGCGATCAGCCTTTGTCTTGGGTTCAATCGAAAGCGATATCACAGGCTCAGGAATAAAGAGTGATTCAAGAACAATCGGAGAATTTTCATCGCAAAGAGTATCGCCTGTCTTCAAACTGCGGAGTCCGATGACAGCAACGATGTTGCCCGCACCCGCTTCTTCAATTTCTTCCCGTTTGTTTGCATGCATTAAAAGAAGACGTCCCACTCGCTCTTTGACATTTCTTGTCGCATTTAAAATATAAGTCCCAGACTTTAGAACGCCTGAATAAATCCTCACATAAGTTAACTTGCCGCCTCCCGCAAATTGATCTTGAGCAATCTTGAAGGCAAGACCTGAGAAGGGTTCATTTTCTTTTGCATGTCTTTCTATCTCTTCATTCGTCTTCGGATGCAGTCCTTTAATCGCTGGTACGTCCTCGGGCGAAGGGAGATAATCGACCACCGCATCGAGAAGCATTTGAACGCCCTTATTCTTAAGCGATGAACCGCAGAGAACAGGTGTCAATTGAATGGAAACGGTTGCCTTTCGAATGGCCGCCTTAAGCTCTGCCTCTGTTGGCATCTGACCTTCAATAAATTTATGCATAAGGACATCGTCATGCTCCGAAATTTTTTCTATCATAAACTCACGCGCCTTCTTGGCGGTTTCGAGGTACTCGGCGGGGACTTCTGTTTCGTCAAACTTAGCGCCGAGCGTCTCGTCATGAAAAACGTAAGCCTTCATCCGAATGAGATCAATCACTCCTTTAAATTGGTCTTCCTTTCCATAAGGAATCTGAAGAGGGACGACATTGGCCCCCAGTCTTTCGCGCATCGAGGCCACCGCAGCTTCAAAATTGGCACCCACACGGTCCATCTTATTGATGAATGCGACACGAGGCACATGGTAACGATCGGCCTGCCGCCAAACCGTCTCTGATTGGGGTTCCACTCCTTCGACTGCGCCGAAGACAGCCACACAGCCATCGAGAACGCGAAGAGAGCGCTCTACCTCAATCGTAAAATCAACGTGGCCTGGCGTATCAATGATGTTGATACGACAATCACGCCAGAAACAGGTGGTGGTAGCAGACGTAATCGTGATTCCCCGCTCCTGCTCCTGTTCCATCCAGTCCATCTGGGTCGTTCCTTCATCGATGTCGCCAATCTTATAGGTACGGCCCGTGTAATAAAGAATCCGTTCTGTCGTAGTCGTCTTGCCTGCATCAATATGGGCAGCGATCCCAATATTGCGAATCTTTTCTAATGGGTAATGTATTTTTTTCTGTTCTTCAGCCATAACTTCCTCGAATTTCACCATCGGTAATGAGCGAACGCACGGTTCGACTCAGCCATCTTATGCGTGTCTTCTCGTTTCTTCATAGCAGAACCCGCCTTATTGTAAGCATCGATGAGTTCGCCAGCCAACTTTTGCTCCATCGGCGCTCCCTTTTTGGACCTTGCTGCACGCTTGATCCACCGAATTGCAAGGCTCTGACCCCGATCCATACGAACACTCACTGGAACCTGATAAGTCGCGCCTCCCACTCTTCTTGATTTTGTTTCGAGAAGCGGCCTGACGTTATCTATTGCTTGTTTGAAGACCTCGAGCGAATCTTTGCCTAATTTTTCAGCAGCAATCCCGAAAGCGTTGTAAACAATTCGTTCCGCCAAAGATTTTTTTCCCCGTTCCATCACGATATTGATCATCTTCTGTACAAGATTACTCCCATATTTGGCATCAGGCGATACGGTTCGTTTGCTCGCTCTACGTCGTCTCATGGCTTATCCTATTTCGGTGTTTTTGATCCATATTTGGAGCGGGACTTTTTGCGATCGTTCACTCCAGTCGTATCAAGCTTTCCCCGCACGATGTGGTAACGAACGCCTGGCAAATCCTTGACCCGTCCGCCCCTGACGAGAACAATCGAGTGTTCCTGGAGATTGTGTCCCACTCCAGGAATATAGGCCGTTACTTCCTCTCCGTTACTGAGCCTCACCCTCGCGATTTTACGAAGCGCTGAGTTTGGTTTTTTGGGCGTTTGAGTGCGAACGATCAAACATACACCTCTTCGAAAGGGTGCTCCGTGAAAAGCAGGAGATTTCGTCTTCTTCTTAAACTTTCTCCTGCCTGCTCGAATCAACTGATTGATAGTAGGAGACATTAGGATTTTGCCTCCTCGGTCTTTTTCTTCTCCTCGCTCTTCAGAGATTCGGGAAGGAGAAAATCGGGCACCTGCTTCGTCACTTCAATGTCCTGATGCACCCTAAATCCCGTACCGGCGGGAATCAAATGCCCCATGATCACATTTTCTTTGAGGCTGAGGAGCGGATCACGCTTTCCTGCAGCGGCAGCTTCGGTCAGAACTCTGGTTGTCTCTTGGAAGCTTGCAGCCGAAATAAAACTCTCAGTCGAGAGGGAGGCCTTGGTGATTCCGAGAAGAATCGGAACTGCACGAGCAGGTTGTTTTTCTTTCTTCCCAAGCTTGTCATTCTCCTCTTGAAATCGGGAACGGTCGATATGAGAGCCTACGAGGAATTCGGAGTCGCCTGGATCCTCGATGCGGACCTTGCGGAGCATCTGCCTGACGATCACTTCCACATGTTTATCATTGATTTTCACTCCCTGAAGCCGATAAACTTCCTGGACCTCGTTGAGCAGATATTCCTGAAGCTTGCGCTCTCCGCTAACCCTCAAGATATCCTGCGGTACCACAGGACCGTCAACAAGCTGTTGGCCCGCGGTTACCTTGTCTCCTTTGTAAACGTTAAGGTGTTTCCCGTGCGGGATGAGGTATTCTTTGGCCATTCCTGTCGGACTTTTTACAATAATTTTGCGCTGGCCCTTCACGCCTTCACCAATCTCCACGATCCCATCAATTTCAGAAATGATCGCTGGATTCTTGGGTTTTCGAGCCTCAAAAATTTCAGCCACTCGCGGAAGTCCGCCTGTGATATCCCTTGTCTTGGCGATCTTACGGGGCGTTTTAGCGAGAAGTGTTCCGCTTGTTACCTGTTGACCTTCTTTCACAACGATGTGGGCACCTACGGAAATGGGGTAAAAGGCGAGGATTTCTTCATTTTCCCCCGTAATCAAAATCTGAGGGTGAAGGTCTTCTTTGTGTTCAATGATCACACGCTCGATGAGTCCTGTAGTGGCATCCATCTCCTCATTCATCGTCACGCCAACCTTGATATCTTCGTACCGAACCTTTCCCGAAATTTCAGTCAAAATGGGTACGGTGTAGGGGTCCCACTTTACGAAGATTTCATCCTTCTTAACCTTGGACCCATCTTTGTAGCCCATGATGGCACCTGAAGGGAGGGTGTAGCGTTCGAGTTCGCGACCGCTCCCATCGTGAATGGAAAGCTGGCCATTACGGTTAAGGACGATGATTTCTCCTGATTTTGTGGTTACTGTCTTCAAGCTGTGATATTGGACAGTTCCCTCATTTCTCGCCTTAAAGTAGGACTGTTCAATTACACGGGATGCGGCTCCACCGATGTGGAAAGTACGCATCGTAAGCTGAGTTCCTGGCTCTCCAATTGACTGGGCGGCAATGATTCCGACAGTGCTGCCAAGTTCAACTACTCTTCCTGTTGCAAGATCACGTCCATAACACTTTGCGCAGACACCTCGACTTGTTTCACAGGTTAAAACAGATCGGATACGAATTTTCTCGATTCCAACTTCTTCAAGCCTTTCTGCAATAGCCTCTGTAATTTCTTGTCCTGCTTTGATAATGAGCTGGTCCGTGACAACATCTGCTATGTTATCTAAAGCGATGCGTCCAAGGACGCGGTCTCTTAGGCCAACGATGACATCTTCACCTTCGTAAACAGACTCAATGAAGATGCCGTTAAGAGTTTTGCAATCTTCCTCGGTAATGATAACGCCTTGGGCAACGTCAGCGAGACGCCTTGTCAGATATCCTGAATCAGCAGTCTTAAGCGCGGTGTCCGCCAAACCTTTGCGGGCACCGTGTGTGGAAATAAAGTATTCCAACACCGTAAGGCCTTCCCTGAAATTCGCGGTGATCGGAGTCTCGATGATTTCTCCAGAAGGTTTCGCCATAAGACCGCGCATACCCGCAAGCTGACGGATCTGCTGCTTGGAACCACGCGCGCCTGAATCAGCCATCATGAAGATCGGGTTAAAGGATTCGAGCTCTTCAAACATCCGATCGCTGACACGATCTGTGATATGCGTCCAGACATCGATAACCTTGTTGTATCTTTCACCGTCGGTGATGAGACCGTTTTTGTATTGATTCTCAATCGCGGCCACATCTCGACGTGCTTCTTCAAGAAGCTGTGGCTTCGTTGAAGGGATTTGTATGTCGTCGATCCCAATGGAAATTCCTGCACGAGTGGCTTCTTCGAATCCAAGCGCCTTGAGACGATCCAAGAGCTCAACAACAAGTGAGTGGCCGAATTGTCTGTAACAATTTGAGATGACATCCGAGAGTTTCCCCTTCGTAACAAGGTCGTTCACAAAACGGAATCCTGTCGGAAGAACAGTGTTAAAAAGGATTCGACCCATTGTTGTTTCAACGATTTCACCTGAAGGAAGACGGAGTTTGCACCTTGCATGTTTATGAATTTCACCGTCTTGATAAGCCAGAATTGCCTCATCCGCATCGGCGAAGAAACTCCCCTCGCCTTTCACGCCTTCGCGGACTTTCGTCAGGTAGGAAATACCCAATACGATATCTTGGGAAGGTGTCGCAACTGGACTTCCGTTTGCTGGTGAGAAGACGTTATTGGAGGAAAGCATCGCGAGCCTTGCCTCCATCTGGGCTTCCATGGATAACGGGACGTGAACCGCCATTTGGTCGCCGTCAAAGTCTGCATTGAAAGCTGTGCAAACAAGCGGATGGATACGGATCGCCTTTCCTTCGATAAGAACGGGGTTGAAGGCCTGAATACCAAGCCTGTGAAGGGTTGGCGCTCGGTTCAGAAGTACTGGGTGATCACTGATGACCTCTTCAAGAATATCCCACACTTCAGGCTTTGCCCTTTCGACCATTTTCTTCGCAGATTTGATCGTGTGGACATGACCCCTTTCTTTTAATTTCCGAATAATGAAAGGTTCGAAGAGTTCGAGGGCCATCTTCTTCGGAAGACCACACTCGTGAAGCTTCAGTTCGGGTCCAACCACGATAACTGAACGGCCTGAGTAGTCGACGCGCTTACCCAAAAGATTTTGCCTGAATCGGCCCTGTTTTCCACGAAGCATATCGCTAAGGGACTTGAGGGGTCGATTACCTGCTCCGAGCACAGGACGGCCATGACGACCATTGTCAAAGAGAGCGTCTACGGCCTCTTGAAGCATTCGCTTTTCGTTCCGAATGATGACATCGGGAGCCTTTAGCTCAATGAGTTTTTTGAGACGATTGTTTCGGTTAATAACACGGCGATAGAGGTCGTTGAGATCACTTGTCGCAAAACGGCCGCCATCCAATGCAACGAGAGGTCTGAGATCGGGCGGAATAACTGGAATGCAATCAAGAATCATCCACTCGGGGTGATTGGCTGATTTCTTGAAGGAATCGACAACCTTCAAGACTTTAATGGAACGGGCACGCGCTTGTTTGGACTTTGAAGCGCGAACCAAACGGTGATATTTCTGGACGAGTTTGTCGATTTCGAGTTCCTTCAGAAGATCTCGAACAGCCTCGGCTCCCATCTTCGCAATAAATCCCGTGCCTCCGTACTGTTCTTGGGCTCTTTGATACTCCTCTTCTGTAAGAAGCTGTTTTTTCTTAAGGGGTGTTTCTTTGGCATCAATGACAACGTATTCTTCGTAGTAGAGGATTTTTTCGAGGGCTCGGACACTGAGGTCAAGGAGGTTACCGATTCGGGAAGGCATCGTCTTAAAAAACCAGATGTGAGAAACAGGCGTTATGAGTTCAATATGCCCCATCCTCTCGCGTCTCACCTTGGATTGGGTCACTTCAACACCGCAACGGTCGCAGACGATTCCCTTATGCTTGATCCGCTTGTACTTTCCACAGGAACACTCCCAGTCACGAGTCGGCCCAAAGATCCTTTCACAAAAGAGTCCATCTTTTTCAGGCTTGAGAGTCCTGTAATTAATGGTCTCTGGCTTTCTCACTTCTCCGTGTGACCATTTACGGATAATCTCTGGTGAGGCGATTCGAATCGAGACGGCGTCAAATGTATTGATGTCGTAGACGATCATACCTTTAGCTTCTCCTTTGCGTTTTATTGACCAAGGTTACACTTAAGGCAAAGGGATGACAGCTGAAGTCTTCTGCTGTCAACGGTCCGCGGCAATAAGATTGAAGTTGTCTCGGAGAAATCATACCTTGAGTTTCTCCTTTGCCTTTTCTTTTCCTTCGCCCTTAAGCTTTAGCTCGACTTCTTTCAAGGTTCGAGCTCTTTCTGGTGTGATGTCAAGACAAAGGGCTTGGAGTTCTTTGACTAGAACGTTAAAGGATTCGGGAGTCCCTGCATGAAGTGCGGGTTCTCCTTTCACGATAGCTTCGTAAACTTTGGTGCGGCCGATGACGTCATCACTCTTCACCGTGAGAAGCTCCTGAAGGATGAAGGCGGCTCCGTAAGCTTCGAGGGCCCAAACTTCCATTTCTCCGAAGCGTTGACCACCGAACTGAGCTTTACCACCTAGGGGCTGCTGAGTAACAAGGGAGTAAGGACCGATCGAACGGGCATGAATTTTGTCATCGGCAAGGTGGGCAAGTTTCATCATATAGATGCAACCTACCGTTACCCGCTCATCGAACTTTTCTCCTGTTCGTCCGTCATAGAGGTCGGTCTTCCCGTCCTCTGGGAGTTTGGCTTTGCGAAGGAGTTCCTTGATTTCTCCTTCTGTGATTCCACTAAAAACAGGCGTTTCAACCCAAATGCCGAGCGCTTTGGTAGCCCAACCGAGATGGGTCTCCAAAATTTGACCCACATTCATTCGAGAGGGCACGCCGAGCGGATTGAGCACAATTTCAACGGGTGTTCCATCAGGAAGAAATGGCATATCTTCTTCGGGAAGGACTTTTGCGATCACGCCTTTATTCCCGTGGCGACCCGCCATCTTGTCACCCACGGAAAGTTTTCTTTTAGAGCAGACGTAAACAATAACTTTCTTGAGCACGCCGGGAGGAAGCTCATCGCCCTTTTTAATCCGATCGATTCTTCGGGCTCTCTCTTCTATCAACTCGTCAATTTCATCTCCCCACACTCGAGCAATTTTGCGTACGCTTTCTTCGAGCTCGGGCTCATCTTCGATACGAACAGTCTCCCAATCACACTGCTCAAGCTTCTTAAGGTCTTTGCGTTCAACCGGATGACCTGCTTTGAGGAGAACTTCCCCGAGAACGTCATCGAGAAGATCTTCGGCCAGTTTTTTTCCGATTAACATTGAGGAAAGTTTTTGCAGGCGTTCGCGCTTAAGGAGATTGATCCGCTCTTGAAGATCTTCTTTAATTTTATCAATCTCTTTATTCTCTCCTTTCTTCTCTTCCTTGGT
>JACQLI010000002.1 GCA_016204125.1 Candidatus Omnitrophota bacterium | reverse complement strand
GGCATGGAACGGAGCGGCACGCATTGGGTTGCCGCGCTTTTGGATAACCATCCGGATATCGCATGTTTTCCAACACTGCCGTTTTATAACGAAGTCGGAGAACAACGGGTAGGAGAAGTTCATTTTTTCAATACGCTCGCCGGTCTCGACCATCCGAACGAAGATACATTTACCCGGCCGTTTTCAGATTTTCTGACGAAGTACAATAAGGTTTTTGCTGACCTGGTGCCGTTTGAGAATACAGTTTCTCGAGATGAACTTTATCGGATGTTCCGTGCGCGCTACAGTGAATATTGCGATCGCCAGCGGGGGACGAAAAAAATCGTCGGCGAGGCAACTGCGGCGTATGTATTCCATTTGGATTTTATTGACTCTCTATATCCGGGAATAAAAAAAATATGCATTCTACGCGACCCAAAAGATAAAATTGTATCATGGCACTTCAATATGCTTCGAAAAGGCAAAAAAGAGGAAACACACATATCGCGGGAGTTCGCCCTCGGCTACCTCGAAGAAAGAATTATTCCCGAAAACAAAGCACTTTTTGCATATAATGGTCCCATACATTGCTTGACATATGAGGCATTGAGTGCGGATACGGCCGCGAGGGCGGCTGGTATGGTACACTATTTAGGCAGGTCCGTTTCTGACACAATTCTTTCGCATATGGTTGAAGAGGCGTCTTTTCAAAAACAGACCGCGCGCGATAGTAAGGGCGAAGGACGCTCACAGGGGGAAGAGGATTCCAAAAGCGGATTTCGCAAGGGTGTTGTGGGGGATTGGGAAAATTATATACCACAAAAACTTGCGCGAGATATTGACGACCGTGTTCGGGATGTCCGGGAAAAAGTTATTAGTAAATTTAATGTGTTTGTTGGGCCGCAACAAAAATAAAATCCCGGCCATTGACCGGGTACGGCAGAGGTGATTTATTCACCTACGAGTCGCGCGAGTTTGTCTGCCCCCGCGGGGAGCTTGAGGTGGAAGTGAAGATGGCTTTGGGTCGCAACACGTGGGCCGTTCGCATCAACACGCCATCGACCGGGTTCGAGCGCAAGGTTTTCGGCAAGCGTGAAGGCGAGCATTCTGAATTCGGTTAGTTCCTCCTTCGTCAGGTCTTCTGGCGTCGGTTGGCCGATACCCTCCAGAATGAGGTGGCGGCCCTCCTTAATACCGTTGTCGGGTTTAGCGCAGGGGACAATATGCCATTCCCGGTCGCTGCAGCGTAGGTGTCCGGACGTGATATCTTCGGTTCTCGGCCCCACGATTTCCTCCTTAAGTTATTCGGGTACCGGGAATAAATTAGCACATATATCATAATTTTGTCAATCCCGTTAGAGAAAGGAAACGCCTTACGTTTCCGTGCGAATCTGTCATTTCAAGGTTTTCTTTTCTTCTTTTTTGTTTTTCCAGAAAAAGTATCATAAATCATAAATTCTCTAACAGGGTCAACACCATGGATGAGTCAACAGGAGATAGGGACTATACAAAAGTTTCTTTTGATTTCGAAGCGCTTGATGCGTGTCCGTTTTGCAAAAAAAACATCATGATTCCGAGCGGACGCATTCAATGGTTGGGAATCGATTTTTGGTATGTATTTTGCGCGCACTGCGGGCTGAAGTTCATGAATCCGCGGCCCACCGAAGCGTCCTATAAGGAGTTTTACAAAACTATGTTTTGGGAGCAGAAGGTTCGGAACATTGGGTTCCATCAAATTGGCCAGATGTGGCAGACCGGAACATACAAATGGGATAACGACAAAGTATGGGATCCGAAGCAGGGGTTAGAGAACCGTCTGGAGAAGCACCGCGAACAGCGGGTGAAGACGATTATTCCTGTTGTTGCTGGAGAGATTTTTCTCAACAAAGATTCACGCATTTTAGAAGTCGGCTGCGGTTTTGGGGTCACGCTTTCGGAGTTCCATAAGCAGTACGGATGCAAGGTGTTTGGTATTGAACCGTCAGACGAGGCACAGAAAACAATTCGGAGTTTCGGCACTATTGAAGTTCTCGCGCGCTATGCCGAGGACCTGAAAGAAATCGGAGAAAAAGGTTTGCAGTTTAACGCAATCATTTTTTCGCACGCACTCGAGAATACCGTTGATCCGGTATCCGTTCTGCAATGGGCGAAGGCGTGCTTGGTCCCCGGGGGTGTTATTTATATTCAGACACCGAACCTGGTGGTATTTGACCAAATGAACCCTTATCATCCGTATATTTTCTCACACGCAAGTCTTGATTTTTTGGCAGAGAAAGTAGGCATGACGTACAAGCGAACCTCGCTCGCCAAAGAGAAAATGCTCACTATCATCCTTAAGAAAGATAGATAATGACTGTCGTTAGCTACTAGCTGGAGGAAGAAACAGTAGCGCCTCAAATCAGGTAAAAGGAAGAGAATGGACGCCAAAAAGCCGAAGATTATCGTAACGCTTGGTCCGGCGACAAAAACAGAATCCGACCTCCGACGGCTGAAAGCAAAAGGAGTAGATTTTGTCCGGATCAATATGTCGCACTCAAGCGTAGAGGACCTACGCTATTTTATCGCGTTCGCAAAAAAAGTTGGGATTCCGTTTATTATTGACACCGAAGGGTCGCAAATCCGCTCAGGACGACTTGCGGGTGGAGCAGTTGAACTTTCAGAGGGGGACCCGGTGCGGATTCATAATGCGGATATCGCGGGGGACCGCCAGAATATTTCGTTGCGCCCGGGTCATATCATAGAACAGCTCGAACCCGGAGACTTGTTATATGTTGATTTTGAATCTTTGATTCTTCGCGTTTCCGACACGGATTCTCTTTGTGATGGTTTTCTTACGGCAAAAGTGGTGACGAACGGTCGTCTTGGCACGAACAAGGGCGTTGTAATTGACCCGGTTATGCCAAAAGAGTTTCAGCTTCCCCCGTTGTCCGAAAAAGACTATCAGTCCATTGCAATCGGTCTTGCGGAGGGCATTGGCTATATTGCGGCGTCTTTCATGCGTTCGGGCGACTTTGTGGATGCGGTTCGTGCCGCCACAAAAGGAACCATGAAAATTATTTCGAAAATCGAATGTGTTGATGCGTTAAAAAATCTAGATGAAATCATTCAGAAGTCCGATTATATTTTGATTGATCGGGGCGACCTAAGTAAGGAAATCCCGGTAGAAAAAATTCCGTTTGCGCAAAAAATTATTATACAGAAAGCGCATAGTTACGGAAAAGAAGTTTTTGTTGCAACTAATCTTTTGGAAACCATGGTGCACAAAAATCGGCCGACGAGGGCGGAAGTGCACGATGTTATTGCGACTGTTCTCGACGGCGCCTCAGGCGTCGCGCTTTCCGCCGAAACTGCAGTTGGAAAGTACCCCATGGAGTGCGTGAGCATGATGAATAAGCTTTTGCGCCAGGCGGCCTTGATCTCTGAAGGCGGACACTATCGAGAAGCATCCAGTAAACTTGCTCGTCATCTCGGAGAAGCGAATTACTTCTTTGACACTCACGGAGCGTCGTTGTTGATTCCGCCACATGGCGGGAAGCTTATCGAACGGGTATTAAGCGCGGCGCCGGACGCCACATATTTGAGTGCGCTTCCGAAAATTGCCGTGGACGAATCGCTTCAGATGGACGCGGAGCAGATTGCAATCGGAACTTTTAGTCCGCTTGAAGGGTTCATGGGAAAGCGCGACCTTGAAAGTGTTTTGGGCACGATGCGTTTGGCGTCGGGCATTATCTGGCCTCTGCCGGTAGTGCTCGATGTTTCGGAAGAAACTGCAAAAACGATTCAGCCGGGGAAGGATGCGGTGCTGGTTGACGGAAAAGGCGAGGGGTTTGCGATTATGCATGTTCTGGAACTCTACCCGCTTGATAAAAAAACATTTGCGGAAAAACTTTATGGAACGCTTGACGAGAGTCATCCGGGCGTAAAACGCGTGATGGCGATGCGTCCCGTGCTCGTCGGCGGAACTGTTGACCTTTTCCGGCGGAGAAAAGCGGAATTCGGGGACTATGCGTTGACCCCGCGGCAAGTCCGGCGGCTTTTTGAAGAGCGGCACTGGCAGAGGGT
>JACQLI010000001.1 GCA_016204125.1 Candidatus Omnitrophota bacterium | reverse complement strand
CAAGACCGCCATACCATGCAAAAACTCATAGCCATTGGAGCACTTCCTGAGACGGAACTTACCCTTATTCAAAGATTTCCTTCCTACGTCCTCCAGATAGGCAGAACCCAATTCTGTATCGATCGAGAGCTGGCATCCTCCATCCACGTCAAACAGGGCTGAGAGCTAAGTGACATACGTCACTGAGATCTTGGCGGCATTCCCGTATCTTTATAAAGGGGAGGGATGGTTATGAAAAACTTGAAGCTTCTGCAAGCTAAAGACATCATGCAAAAAGAAGTCGTTAAAGTTCCATGGAGCATGAGCGTATCGCAACTGCAGCACTTACTGGAAGCCAAGAGAATCACGGGAGCTCCAGTGATTGATGACATTGGCAAATTGATCGGGGTAGTCTCGGAAACCGATATCATGCGTCTCGATCCTTCTCATCCCCCTGAAGGTGAAGCGGCGCATTCCTATTTCACAAGCTCGCTGGATGAGCGGGACCCGTTTCTTGAATCACCCACTCTTGAAGAATCCGAAGAGACCAACGAAAAGACGGTTGAGGACATCATGACGCCCTGGACTGTTTCAGTTGGTGAAGAAACTCTTGTAACAGAAATTGCACGAATCATGGTGGAAAAGCGAATCCACCGCGTCCTCGTTGTAGACCAAAATTCACAATTAAAGGGTATTGTTACCACCATGGATATTGCGAGAGCTGTTTCAGAATCAAGGTAAGTCTGTGATTGACGTCAGTTTTCTCTACTGTGACAAAGAATCAGCCTCTGTTCCCCATCGTTACGGGAAAAGAATCAACAAGGGTGCATTTCCAGAAGGACATTATGACGTCCCTCCATCAGCCTCTAAAAGACGCCCCATTACGGTTTGGAATATCACCCGTACCTGCAATCTAAAGTGCCTTCACTGTTACAGTGATTCCGAGAGAAAATCTTATTCGGGTGAACTTACCACAGAAGAAGCAAAAGGAGTAATCGATGATCTCGCCTCATTTCAGGTGCCAGCCATCCTTTTCTCGGGAGGCGAGCCTCTCTGTCGAAAGGATCTCTTCGACCTGGCGCAATACGCAAAAGATAAAGACCTTCGGATTGTTCTCTCGACAAATGGAACTCTCATCTCCGCTCCCGTTGCTCGCCTCATCAAAAATTCGGGATTTTCCTACGTGGGTGTAAGTCTTGATGGAATCGGCCCTGTCCATGATCTTTTTCGAGGGGTAACGGGAGCCTTTGAGCAGACCTTACAAGGGATCCGCAACTTAACAGAGGTTGGCCAAAAGACGGGTCTTCGGCTCACTCTCACAGAACAGACGCTGAGCCAAATTGATCCTCT